>CAYGQJ010000014.1:19618-54343 GCA_964351845.1 uncultured Flavobacteriaceae bacterium
AGTTTCACTAAAAAATTAAAGGGGCGTTATTGGGGTACTTGAGCAGAGTAGATTATATTTATACTTATGATTTTAGTTACTGGAGGCACAGGTCTCGTCGGAATGCATTTATTACTGGAACTTGCGCAGGGAGATACGCCTGTACGCTCGACGTTCAGATCTACCGAAAAAGTAAAAGAGGTGGAGGCTTTTTTTGCTTTCGCGAAAGCGGAAAATACATTTAAAAAAATAGATTGGGTACAGGTAGATATTACAGACGTACCCCTACTAGACCTTGCGTTTAAAGGTATCACACATGTATATCATTGTGCTGCACTGATTTCTTTTGACCCCTATGACTTTCAGAAATTATTAAAAACCAATGTAGAAGGCACGGCAAATGTGGTAAATTTATGCTTGTCACATAACATACAAAAATTGTGTTACGTAAGCTCTGTTGCTACTTTAAGTAAATTACCTAACACCCCTATTGACGAAGAAAATATTTGGGATCCTAACGAAGCGAACTCGGTATATGCCATCTCAAAATATGGCGCCGAAATGGAAGTTTGGCGCGGTACTCAAGAAGGATTGAAGGCCATTATTTTTAATCCTGCGATTATTTTAGGAGAGGGAGATTATACAAAAGGAAGCGGTGCTTTATGTGATCACGTAATAAAAGAAAAAAGCTTTTACCCCAAAGGGAGTAACGCGTTTATTGACGTAAAAGATGTCGTTACGCTAATGATACAAGGACTTTCTAGCTCGATCACAAATGAGCGTTATGTACTGGTAGGAGAAAACACTTCGTATAAAGATGTCTTAGAGCGTATGGCACAGCAGTTTTCAAAAAAACCTCCCCAAAAACCCCTTTCTAATGGATTCCTTAAAGTCCTCATTATTTTGGATAGTCTTAGAGGATTGTTTACGCGCAAGCGGAAAATGACACGTATTGGCGCTACATCTTTACAAGGAAGCAAGAAATACAGTGCTGAAAAGGCCATACAGAAACTGTCTTATGTCCCCACACCTATTGAAGAGACATTACAAAGAATCAAACGTCATATGGCTACAAAGAATCTATAACAATCTCTTTAGCTTTCACAGGGAAACGCGGTTTTTTGACAGGCGAGCGAGGGTTTTCTATTTTACCAGCGAGACTATCTGCTGTTTTAATACTATCCTTCTCCTTTTGTAATACTTTTGCTCTTTCTGTACGAATTGAATCCTTTACTTTCTTTTCTGCTTTTGCCTTGGCATCGTTATAGCTATATTCAATGTCTACTCGTTTTTGAATATCGACATACATCTCTCTATAGGACTCAATATCTGAAGAATAATACGTCACGCTGTTTGCAAATTGTACACTATCTATTGTGAATTTTTCAAAGATGTATGTTTCTGGATTTACCCCATACTGACTCAATTTTTGTATGTTAATCCCTCTTGCTGCGTTTACGACAGCAATTTCATACAGAATCTCTTTCATTTTTGTACGATCAATGAGATCTGCTGGCTTTTCTACAGGTTGTATATCCTGACAGCTTACGACAAAAAAGACAAAAAGAATATAGATATATTTATTCATTATCTATCAAAAGTTAATCGCTCCCCGAATACATCATCGTATACTTTAAAGTTTTTGTAGGCTAACCTACCATTAACAAATGTATGTGTAATACGCGATTTAAACGTAGTTCCTTCAAAAGGAGACCACCCGCATTTATAGAGTATATTTTCTTTTTGTACGGTCCACGGCGCATTAAGATCTATCAAAACAAGATCAGCTTTATACCCTTCTCTAATATACCCCCTCTTTTCTACTTGAAACAAAATAGCGGGGTTATGACACATTTTCTGCACAATTTTTTCTAAGGAAATACGTCCTTGATGATAAAACTCTAACATGGCTGGTAAGGCGTGCTGTACCAATGGGCCTCCACTAGGAGCCTTTGTGTACACCTGACTTTTTTCTTCTAGTGTATGTGGGGCATGGTCTGTAGCAATCACATCTAACCGGTCATCTAGTAATGCTTCCAGCAACCCATCCCTATCTGCAGCCGTCTTTACGGCAGGGTTCCATTTAATAAGGGTTCCTTTTTCTTCATAATCTTCACTAGAAAACCATAAATGATGTATACACACCTCTGAGGTAATTTTCTTTTCTTCTAATGGAATTTTATTGGTGAACAATTCTGTCTCTTTTGCGGTAGATATATGAAATACATGCAACCTAGCGCCTGTCTTTTTTGCAAGTTCAATCGCCCTAGAAGAAGAGATATAACATGCATCTTCACTTCGGATTACAGGATGTAAATGTATCGGAATATCTTCTCCATAACGCTCTACATAGATCGCTAAGTTCTTTTTAATCGTATCTTCATCTTCACAATGCACGGATATTAATAAGTCTGTAGAAGAAAATATTTTTTCTAATACACTCTCATCATCCACAAGCATATTCCCTGTAGAGCTACCTAAAAATAATTTAAGTCCCGCTACATTTTTCTTATCTACTTTGAGAATTTCTTCTAGATTATCATTGGTTCCTCCAAACATAAAAGAATAATTTGCATGGGAGTTTTCCTTTGCAATAGCAAATTTTTCTTCTAGTTTTTCAATCGTTGTTGTTTGAGGATTAGTATTAGGCATTTCCATAAAAGAGGTAATGCCCCCAGCGACTGCCGCTCTAGATTCACTCTTAATATTTGCCTTGTGTGTAAGACCAGGCTCTCTAAAATGTACCTGATCGTCTATAACGCCTGGGAATACATATTTCCCTTCGGCATCAAAAACATGCACATCTGAAGATTTTGCACTGATACTCTCTCCTATTTCTTGAATAATGCCTTGATGTACGAGGATATCTCCGTGTGTAATTGTACCCTCATTGACTATGTGTACATCTTTTATTAATATTTTTTCCATATTAGTTGTTCCCCTTAAAAAGATGATTTAATCGTAATCGTATCACTCCAAAAACAGCTTCTGAAATGATTCCTTTGCTCATTTTACTTTGTCCTTTTGTACGATCTGTAAAAATAACGGGTATTTCTACAATAGCAAATTTTTTAATGTATGCTTTATACTTCATTTCTATTTGAAAAGCATACCCTACAAAACGGATTTTATCTAAATCTATCGCCTCAAGCACTTTTCTTGTATAACATATAAAGCCTGCCGTAGTATCGTGTATATTCATACCTGTAACTAACCGCACATATTTTGAAGCACCCCAAGAGAGCAAAACCCTCCCCATGGGCCAGTTAACTACATTAACGCCTGTCACATATCGCGATCCTATAGCAACATCTGCTTGGTCTTTTGCGCAGGCATTATAAAGCCGTATGAGATCATTAGGGTTATGAGAAAAATCAGCATCCATTTCAAAAATATAATCGTATGCTCTCTCTAATGCCCATTTAAAACCTGTAATATACGCAGTACCTAGTCCAAGTTTCTTCGCTCTTTCTATGATAAACAAACGATCTTTATAATCTTCTTGGAGTTCTTTTATCTTGGTAGCCGTACCATCTGGAGACCCATCATCCACTACGAGAATATCAAAAGAACGCTGTAACGCAAAGATATTACGGACAATGCGTTCTATATTTTCAATCTCATTATATGTAGGTATGACGACTAAAGCGTTTGCCATGAATTAGTACTTTGGGCAAATGTACTTATTTTCTAGGTGTAGAAAAGACGATGATGGTGGCTTTTACAGGTATTTTATGGTATTTTATGGTATTTTTAACGCATCTTAAATTACATCCTTGGAAACCACCTTAAAAACAATCATTAATAAAGACTGGATCACATTACTTCTGGTGCTCTCATTTTTGATGGTCACTATGAGTAAGTTTTTTTACGCACAAAAATTTCAGGGATTACTATCTTTTTTCACCTCAGAAAAGCACACAAGCAGATCTAAAGATAAAGGACCTCTCAATGTATTCAACTTTCTTCTGTCTGCACATCAAATGACAATATTCTCTTTATTTATCTTTTTATGGCATACCATATCGCAGGGAGAAGACTACACACAGCAGCCACAATTATATCTCAAAATACTTGTAGGGTATCTAATTTTTGAAATCGCAAAGGTATTTATAGACAAGATTATTGGTTATTTATTAAACACTCAAGGACTCGTACAGCTATATCTTCACAGAAAAATAAACTTCAAAAACGTTTTAAGCATACTTGTTTTAATCCTTTGTTTCTTTATTGTTTATGGTGATTTTGCAACGGTTCAACTGTTACAAATAAGTGTTTGGGTTATCATTGGATTGTACTTCATTTCATTAGCAATGACCATAAGTAAATATCAAGATCAAATTCTTTCATTGCCGTCTTATTTTATTTTGTATTTTTGCACTCTCGAAATAGCACCCTATTATATCGTGTATCATTTAGCTACATAAATATATATAGGGACTTAGAAAAAGAGCATCTATGAAAGTGAAAACTATTTTAGTCTCACAACCTAAACCAAAGGTTGAAAACTCGCCATACTTTGAATTAGAACAAAGGCAACGCGTAAAGATAGATTTCATTCCATTTATCCATGTGGAAGGAGTCTCTAGTAAAGAGGTTCGGTTACAAAAAGTAGACCTAAACGACTACACGGCTATCATCTTAACAAGTCGTAATGCCGTAGATCATTTCTTTAGAATTGCAGAAGAAATGCGATTTAAAGTACCTGATACCATGAAGTATTTCTGCCAAAGCGAAGCTGTGGCTTTTTATCTTCAAAAATACGTCGTGTACCGTAAGCGTAAAATCTATGTAGGTAAACGCACATTTGTAGAAATGGCGCCACTTATCAAGAAGCATAAAAATGAAAAGTTTTTACTTCCTTCTTCAGATAAATTAAAACCTGAAATCCCTAAAACACTAGATGAATTAGGTATTTCTTGGAAACAATCTACCTTTTATAAAACAGTGGTAAGTGACCTATCTACCTTAGAAAACGTTTTTTATGACATCCTTGTGTTCTTTAGCCCAAGTGGCATAGAGTCTTTGCTTCAAAACTTTCCTAAGTTTAAACAAAATGACACGCGTATCGCTGTTTTTGGCAACACAACCGTAAAAGCTGCAGAAGAAGCAGGTCTTAAAATTAATATTCATGCACCTACACCACAGACTCCGTCTATGACCATGGCGCTAGAAAAATATATTAAAGAAGCAAACAAAAAGTAACGCTTCTATGCACATTCACAACCCACAAGATGATCTGTTTTGTGGGTTTTTTTATACGCTTTCGCGAAAGCGTACCCACAACCATCAAAAATTAATAGGAGATAGCTGGTAACACGCGATATCTTCCTATTTTTGCAGCAAACTACCTCGACGCAAGCCCAAGAGGTATTTTAAGAAAAAACCATTAATTTCGAGACAAGCCTCGGAGCATTTATATCTCGATGATCGAGTAAAAAGCACCAAATACATGTACAGAAGTCATAACAACGGAAGCCTAAGAGCTAGCGATATCAATACAGAAGTTACCCTATCTGGATGGGTTCAAAAATCCAGAGACAAAGGATTTATGATCTGGGTAGATTTGCGAGATCGTTACGGGATCACACAACTTATTTTTGATGAAGAGCGCACGCCAAAAAATATCATGGAGCAGGCACGTACGCTAGGAAGAGAGTTTGTTATTCAAGTCACAGGAACCGTGATTGAGCGTTCTTCTAAAAACCCAAATATCCCTACAGGAGCTATTGAGATTTTAGTATCAAAACTCACCGTTCTTAATGAAGCGCTCACCCCTCCTTTTACGATAGAAGATGAGACAGATGGCGGAGAAGATGTGCGTATGAAGTACAGATACCTGGACATACGAAGAAATCCCGTTAAAAACAGCTTAATCTTTCGTCATAAAGTGGCTATGGAAGTGCGTAAGTATCTTTCAAATCAAGACTTTATAGAGGTAGAAACTCCATATCTCATCAAATCTACGCCAGAAGGGGCGCGTGACTTTGTCGTGCCTTCTCGCATGAACCAAGGGCAATTTTATGCCTTACCACAATCACCACAAACCTTCAAACAACTCTTGATGGTAGGAGGTATGGACAAATATTTTCAAATTGTAAAATGTTTCAGAGATGAAGATTTAAGAGCCGACCGCCAACCTGAGTTTACACAGATAGACTGCGAGATGGCTTTTGTAGAACAAGAAGACATCTTAAATGTTTTTGAAGGACTAACACGTCACTTACTTAAAGAAGTCAATGGCGTTGAGGTTGAGAAATTCCCTAGAATGTTATATGATGATGCGATGCGTCGTTATGGAAATGACAAGCCAGACATTAGATTTGGAATGGAATTTGGCGAATTAAACGATGTAGCACAACACAAGGAATTCAACGTATTTAATAATGCTGAACTTGTCGTAGGAATCGCTGTACCAGGAGGAAATAGCTACACAAGAAAAGAAATAGATAAGCTTACAGATTGGGTAAAACGCCCACAAGTAGGCGCTTTAGGAATGGTCTATGCACGTTGCAATGATGACGGGTCTTACAAATCATCTGTAGATAAATTTTACGATCAAGATGATCTTACCAAATGGGCTGAAGTTACGGGCGCAAAAAAAGGAGATCTTATCTGTGTCCTTTCTGGAGACACCCATAAAGTAAGAGCACAACTAAGTGCCTTACGCATGGAACTCGCAGAACGTTTAGGACTTAGAGATCCTAAAGTATTTGCCCCATTATGGGTCATAGATTTCCCATTACTAGAACTAGATGAAGAAACAGGGCATTACCATGCTATGCACCACCCATTTACATCTCCAAAACCAGGACAAATCGAATTACTCGCTACAGATCCTGGTGCTGTAAAAGCAAATGCATACGATCTTGTACTGAATGGAAACGAAATAGGTGGAGGGTCTATAAGAATACATGACAAGAAAACCCAAGCATTGATGTTTGATTATTTAGGATTTACTCCTGAAGAAGCAAAAGCACAATTTGGCTTTCTAATGGATGCTTTCCAATATGGGGCGCCTCCACATGGAGGTCTTGCCTTTGGACTAGATAGACTTGTTGCCATTCTTGGAGGGCAAGAGACCATACGTGATTTTATTGCCTTTCCAAAAAACAACAGTGGGCGAGATGTAATGATTGATGCGCCAGCGACGCTAGATGAAGCACAACTCAAAGAGTTACACCTCAAAACACATGCATAAGGTAAGACGCATATCGATTATTCTTCTGTTTTTTGGACTTATTGCACTTTTTGCCTTCGGTTTTTACTATAAGTCACAAGAAAACGGATTAATTCTAGGCAATCAACTAATTGGTCTTGCTATTGTAGGCGGGTTTTTCGTCCTAATGCCTTTGTTTATCTACCATCGATGGAAAAATAAAAAGGTAGAAGATTATATGCTCACCAAGGAGAATATCCTTAAAATGAAGGAGTTTAATGACTCAAAAGAGCGTTGAATCACATCTATTTACAAAAATAAAACGGTTTCAAAACAATATGTTAAAAATTAAAAACGTAAATTTGTGCTTTATTAATATTTTTTATTTTTTATAATGGAAGGAACAGTTAAATTTTTCAATGAGTCAAAAGGTTATGGTTTTATAACTAATGATGACACTGGTAAAGACATTTTTGTACACGTTACAGGTCTTAACGGTGAAACTATCAACGAAGGAGACAAAGTTGAGTACGTAGAAGAAGAAGGAAGAAAAGGAATGACAGCTGCACAAGTACGTGTACTGTAATGATATAGATAATATCTTTTTACGAGTATTAAAGCCTGCTTCTAGCAGGCTTTTTTTATAGAATTAATTCAAATTCCTTTTTTCTACAAAAAAACGTTTTAATAACTCTTGAGATTCCTTGGCAAGCACACCGCCTAAAATGGTTGTTTTAGGATGTAATGTTGTGCCCATAGCCTTACAGCCACGCTGCTCATCTGTGGCTCCGTATACGATACGATCTATTTGACTCCAATACAAAGCCCCTGCACACATCTGGCAAGGCTCAAGCGTCACGTATAACGTGCACTTATGCAAATATTTACCTCCTAGATAATTGGCTGCTGCCGTAATAGCCTGCATTTCTGCATGTGCCGTGACATCCGTAAGTCGCTCAGTAAGATTATGCGCCCTTGCAATAATGGTATTATTAACGACAATGACAGCTCCCACAGGAATTTCTCCTTGCTCATAAGCCGTTTGAGCCTCAACTAGCGCTCTCTTCATAAAATAAGTATCATCAAAAGGATCTATCATAGGAATGGTATTTCAATATTCAAAAATACAATATCAAGACGTACCTTTGCTATATGCTAGATCACATTGATAGTCCATACGCATTAAGACAGCTTTCTGTCGAGCAATTATCGCAACTGAGTAAAGAATTACGTCAGTTTATCATCACTATTTTAGCAACGAAAGAAGGCCACTTAGGAGCCAGTCTAGGAGTCGTTGAATTAACCATCGCACTACATTATGTATTTAATACCCCAGAAGATAAACTTGTTTGGGATGTAGGGCACCAAGCCTATGGTCACAAAATATTGACGGGAAGGAAAGATATTTTTCACACCAATAGACAAAAAGGAGGCATCAGTGGATTTCCTAAAATCTCCGAAAGCAACTACGACACTTTTGGCACTGGACATAGCAGCACCTCCATTTCTGCCGCTTTAGGGATGGCTATTGCCGCTACTATTCAAGGAAAAAAAGACCAGCAACATATTGCAGTGATTGGAGATGCCTCCATCGCTAGCGGCATGGCGTTTGAAGGCCTTAATCATGCCGGAGTTACGCAAGCCAATTTACTCGTTATCCTTAATGACAATGCGATAGGCATTGACCCAAGCATTGGTGCCTTAAAGAATTATTTCACCAATGTTAAAAAAGGAACCGCTAGAGACAATACTGTTTTTGAAGCGCTGAATTTTGAATGTCATGGCCCTGTAGATGGGCACGACCTTCCTGAACTTATACGTGTCTTTAAAAAATTACAGAAAACCAAAGGGCCTAAGTTTCTCCACGTGATTACAACCAAAGGCAAAGGACTTGCGCTTGCAGAAAAAGACCAAGTAACCTATCATGCCCCTGGAAAATTTGATGCCACTACAGGGGAACGCCACGCAAAAGACACTACCCAATTACCTCCAAAATATCAAGATGTTTTTGGCCATACGATTGTAGAGCTAGCTACTCATAATAAAAAAATTATAGGCATCACCCCTGCCATGCCCACGGGAAGTTCTCTTAAATATATGATAGAAACTTTTCCGGATCGTGCTTTTGATGTCGGAATCGCCGAGCAACATGCCGTTACCTTATCTGCTGGGATGGCAACACAAGGGATGATGGTATTCTGTAATATCTATTCTACTTTTTTGCAGAGAGCGTATGACCAAATCATACACGATGTCGCTTTACAGAACTTGCCTGTTATTTTTTGCCTAGACAGAGCTGGACTTGTCGGTCAAGACGGACCTACGCATCATGGTTCATTTGACCTAGCGTACCTTAATTGCATTCCTAACTTGATTATATATGCTCCCAAAGACGAGATTGACCTTCGTAACATTATGTTTACTGCTCAACTTGGGCTACCACACCCTATAGCCATACGATACCCAAGAGGTAGAGGAGTTACCGTAGATTGGAAACAGCCCTTTCAAAAAATTACTATCGGAAAAGGAAGTTGTATCCAAAAAGGGAAACGCATTGCTATTGTTTGTATTGGGACTGTTATACACAATGCACTACAAGCTACCAAAGACACTACAAACACTGTCAGCATATACGACATGGGATTCTTAAAACCCGTAGACACAGCACTTCTTGATACTATTTTTGAAACGTATGAGGTCATCCTCACCCTAGAGGACGGGACTATAAAAGGCGGACTAGGAAGTGTTGTTGCAGATTACGCTTTTGCGAAAGCGTATAAAGGAACCTTAAAAATACTTGGAATACCTGATCGTTTTATAACACACGGCACCATAGAAGAGCTTCAAGAAGACATTGGCATCTCACCCAATGAAATCTCTAAAGTCGTTGACAAATACCTGTAATACCAAATAAGTATTAAAAGGAGCCTATTTCAAAAAAACATACCTATAAAAATACCCATAAAAAAAGGACTAGTTATGAAAACTAGTCCTTTTTGATATATGATAAGCTATCTTATTTACTCAATAATAAGCTTAGAAGTATAGCTATTGCTATCACTTGTAATATTCATAATATAAACACCTCTAGATAATCCAGTTGCACTAACAGAAACACTACCTTCTAAAGTAGCAGGCTTGTTATATACTTCTCTACCATTGATATCGTAGATGCTTATTTGACCTTCTCCAAACGTTCCAGCTATACGCACTGTAATCTCTCCGTTAGAAGGATTAGGGAATATACTGAAAACAGTATCTAGATCGTTTTCATTTACACTCAATAGTTCTTCACAGTTTTCAATAACATCACCAGGAATATCAAACGCTTCTGTTTGATCAAATCTGTTATTAGAGCTTCCTTGTACTGCACTGAATCCTGCACCACGTGCTGCAAATGCATTCCATATTGTACAGGTTGCAAAATCTTTTTCGTCCTCTGGGATGAGTGTATTGATCTCTACAGCTGCAAGAATAGCATCTCTACCATCTAAAAATCCTGGGCTACATGGTTGTAATTTTAAACCATCAACAACTAATTGCAATGCAATATTGTTTCCTCCTGTACCATTGTATAAATCTGCATCAAAACCATACTGGTCAATAAATGCCCAAGTCATATCCCAAAGCATTGTAGCCCATACAGTACCAATACCGTGTGGTTGAGAAATACTAGCTCCATCTGCTACATCTGCATACGTTAAATCATTTACACCAAAATTAGTGCTATATGGTCTTGGTCTAATCCCTTGTCCTGTTATAGGCTGATTAATCGCATATGTTCCAACACCTCTTCCTTCTTCTGCAGTATCATCTGCAGTCATAGTAAGCATCAATCCAACATAATCAGACCATCCTTCTCCCATTTGCTCAGCATTACTTAAGCATCCAGAATTAAAGCGTCCACCAGTTAAACGGTTAGAAATACCATGTCCATACTCGTGACCAACAATCCCGTTATCTAAGTCTCCGTCTATACGACGTGCTCCATTGATAACCACATCATTGATAGCTTCTCCGTTTTGTAATGCGGCAATGATAGCATCTCCAACAGCTTGAGTTACCATTCCTGCTGGTATAGTTGCGGTTGTTGTATCGCCATTTCCTATTCCTAAGTTGATAGGTGCATCTGGTACATTATTTACGATAATTACTGCTATTGCTCCAGCTTCTTCAGCGGCTTCAACTTTAGTAACAAACGTACATTGCCCTCTACGTAAGACAGCGATTTTTCCATCAAGGTCTCCTGGGTTTGTAATAGCGTCACAAATATCAAGAGGATCATCACTTTCTGCAGATGCATCATCATCCATAGCTAATGCTAAGTCTCCTGTAAGACCCTCTACAGGCCAGATTGAACTAAACGTACTAGATGTGATAGGATAATCTCCTTCTTGTGAACCTGAAGGGATATTTAAATTTGGTATCTCACCACTTGTTGTCCATAAAAACATACGCATTACACCACTTTGACCATCTCCAGGTGTTGCAAATGTGGCATTATTCGTACTACTTCCGTCTTGCGCAAGTGCAAATACAAAGTCATTACCACTACCTCCATTTCCATAATTGTTCGTTTGGAAATTTCCACTTGCTTCATCAAATCCATACTTGTAGAATACATCGTGTAGAATATTATTCCAGTAAAATAAATTTACAGTCGCAGCTTCTGTAAAAGTGCTCGCATCTTGACTATCATCTAACGGAAAATCAAAAATTAATTCAGCACCTCCGTCTGGAGACTCCCCTATATCACTTTGACCATCTATATCTTCGAATGCCCAAACGTTATTTCCTCTAGTAATTGTAAACTCAGCACCTTCAGCACCATTCGTATCATGCCATCCAAAAGGCGAAGCATCTAGATCTTGTGGATCTGTAACAATAGAACGATCTCCATGGTTAGGACTTTCGATTGGCATAGGAAATACATTGTATTGCTCTCCTGCAAGTAATTCATTAGCGACAGGCGCTTGTTGGTTCATAGAAAATCCTGAAACACCTTGATTTTCTGTTTTCACAGCTTTGTGATTATGACTTTCAAAAGTACAGCTTACAACCCAGTCATGCTTCTGTAAAAGCTCTCCTGTAAGTGCATCTACACGAACACTATACCAATGCTCTGCATTTAATGTATGGATACTTAAATCCCAAGCCAATTTAAGAGCATTCTCTTCTGTAGGCTGATACACTAACTTCACAGGTACTTCTTCTAGAGAAACACCGCCTTGTGTTAAAACAAATTCTTGTGAAGATAAGGTTTGACTTAAAGAAAAATTAGAACTCCCTAAACCTAAAGCAATAGCAGCTTGAGAAGCAGCTTGTGTAGGTGTTAGTACTGGAGCTGTTGCATTTGCTCTAGAAGCAATATCCTGTTGAAGGTTACTCGCAACGTGGATAATTGATCCATTCTTATTGAAAGCAACATTGACACTTCCATTAAAAACGGGAATGTTGTTGATTTTCTGATGGGCATACACATGTGTTGTTTCACTTTTACTTGAGAACACCTCATCTGTAACGGTCAAACCTGAAATATCTTGACTTGTAATTCCTAGTGAAGACCTATTAGCATCTAAGTGATCTCTAATAATCGTTCCATAGTCCTGTGCGTTTAGTGATGTTGCAAAAGCAAACACGCATAGAAACAATGTTAATTTGTAAAGTTTTAGCATTTTTTTAAATTTTTGTTATAAATAGAATAAGCAAGAATCAGTAATAAACTGTTGCTACGTTATGAATATAACAACATCACACCTATAATCCCTACTTCTTAATCAAAAATCATTTATTTTGATATAAACCAAAAGTATTGCAAAATTATGGATTTTAAAATTTTAACTTAAAAATTAACACCTTTCATTAAGAAAACTTATACATATCATTAATTTATTATATAATCATCAAGATATATTTACTCTTTTAAACAAATCATCACCTATAAAATTTTATCAATTTTATCATATTATCAAAACTACATCATCCTTATACACCTAAGCAAACTTGATATTTAAAAAAACCTTGTATGTTCCTTTGGAAAAATAACGCTAAACTAAGGGATCAATGTACATTGAGGCCTTTTAGCTTTTGAAAGATGCGCAAGGATTTACTATCGGTCATCACAGAAACGTAATTACACACCTTTATCAACTCTCCATATAGAGATGTCTCCTCTTGATCTGAATCTTCAAACAACCTCAGCACCAATTTATCATAATGCGTCGGCGAACTATGAATCACGTTACAACGCTTATCCAGCAGTGTAGAAAGAATCTCATAGCCTGCGATTTCTTTTTCAACAACTTCCTGGCTTTGGTATATATTAGACACACTAATCGTTAATATATCTTGTATTTGAGCTTCGTATTTAGATTTGTCTAGCAACGCTTTCGCGAAAGCGCCCTTTAAAATAGCCTCTTCATTATCCATAAATATAGTGACCGCCTCTTCTATCAACGTACCAATGGCTAACGCCCTGAGGTATCCTACGCGAGCCGCTTTTGTGGTCAATTGATAATACTTTTTGGTATTAATATTAGGCACAAGCTTCACCATATACTCCAACGCATAGTCTTCAGAAATCAATCCCAGATTAATCCCATCTTCAAAATCTATGATCGTATAACAGATGTCATCTGCTGCTTCCACCAGAAAAGTTAAAGGATGTCGCGCATAACTAATATCCTTTCCTTCTCGCGTTTGAAGTAGCCCTAATTCTTCTGCCACCTCTTGAAAAGCCTGTTTTTCGCTTTGAAAGAAACCAAATTTCTTATCGGCGATATGTTTTGTAGGTTTGACAGGCATAGATTCTTTGGGGTATTTCATAAATGCACCTAGAGTTGCATAGGACAATCGCAAACCTCCGGATGCTCCCGGCATAGACTCTGTCAATATTTTAAATCCATTAGCATTTCCTTCAAAAGTGCATAAATCTTGGTATTCCTTAGGACTCAACTGCGATGCAAATCGTTTTCCGTTACCATTCTTAAAATAATCTCCTATCGCTTTTTCACCCGAATGACCAAACGGTGGATTCCCTATATCATGTGCAAGTGCCGCTGCGGCGACGATCGCTCCAAAATCATTAAACTGATAGCCATGTACTTCAGATAGGTGGGGATATTTTTCTAATAATTGCTTCCCGACTTGCCTTCCCAAAGACCTCCCTACCACAGCAACTTCTAAGCTATGCGTCAATCGTGTATGCACAAAATCGGTTTTAGACAAAGGGATGACCTGCGTCTTGTCCTGAAGGCTTCTAAAGGCCGACGAAAAAATAATACGGTCATAATCTACCTCAAATCCCAATCGGGTTTCGTCTTGTTCTTTACGCAATCTCTTATTGGTATCTCCTTGTCTTTTGAGTGATAATAGGCGCTCCCATTGCATCATAGTATTCTAAATTTTATAGTTGCAAGATACGCGTTGTTATGCTTTCGCGAAAGCGTACACATGCACATTCAAATGTAACGAAACATAAACGAAACATTAAACCACTCTCCTTAACAATAACCTTACATAAAGATTACAACTTCCTAAAATAACAATAACACTCACTTAACGGCTTTGCCTGAATACTGCTATTTCTTTGCACCAGAAATTAAACCCTAATTAATGAAACAATTTTTTCTTTATACACTACTCCTTTTTTCAGTTGCCGTACAAGCACAAGAAAATGGTTCGATTGCAGGAACATTAACTGACAAAGATAGCGCTGACGGACAGCCTTTACCTTTTGCTAGTGTTGTGATTAAAGGAACTACACAAGGAGCTATGTCTGATTTTGACGGAAACTATATCATTGAAAATGTAGCACCAGGAACGTATACGCTTGAGATTTCTTTTGTAGGATATGAAACCAAAGAAATCCCCAATGTAGTTGTCATTTCTAGACAAACAGCTACCGTAAATGCAACCTTAGGTGCTAGTGCCGCTCAACTAGATGAAGTAATCGTAACAGGAACAGGTTCCCGTAAAGAAAGTGTTCAGGCCTTATTGGTTGAACAGCAAAATGCAGTGGTTCAAAAACAAAGTATCGGTGCAGAAGAGCTTTCTAATAAAGGAGTGAGTAACGCTGCCGTTGCTGTGACTAAAATATCTGGAATCTCAAAACAAGAAGGCGGAGGCAATGTATATGTACGTGGTCTTGGAGACAGATACTTAAATACCACTTATAATGGATTAACACTTCCTGCCAATGACATTGAAAAGAAAAACATGGACCTCGGTTTATTTTCTTCTGATGTTATTCAAAATATAGGTGTAAGCAAAACCTATGCAGCCAACTTTTACGGAGATTTTGCTGCAGGGAATGTAAATATCGTTGCTAAAGAGCACTCAGGGAAATTCTTTATTGATGCAGATCTTGGATCAAATGCAAACACCAATGCTATAGGCAAGAATTTTGTAAAGAGTGAAGGAACTGGATACTTCGGATTTTACAACAGATATCAGAATAACCCTTATGCAGTGATTCTATCGCATGGCGTAGATCCGATCTCTGCTGGTTCTAATACAGGAGTTACAGGAAGCATTTCTGCAGGAAATTCTTGGGACATAGGTTCAGCATCCAAATTAAGTGTCTTTGCAACGACGTCGTTTGGAAGTAATTTTGAATACCGCCGTGGGCAAGCAGCAAACGTAACAGGCGCTGCAAATACCATATTTCAAGATTCTGAAATCTTTGAATTCAGCCGTACCACCACAGCCATGGCTAATATCGTGTACCGCGTAAACGGAGATCACAAAATAAAATACAATTCACTATTTATCAATGACGCAACTGACGAGGTAGGACGTTTTGGAATTGACGGAAACGGCTTTAACCGAAACACGATTGCCGATATAGATGACTTTGGATTCTTTACTCAGAATGTACAGTTTGAGCAGGATATGATTTTTGTAAATCAGATCACAGGAACGAGTCGTCTTAATGACAAGGTCAAAGTAGCATATGGTATAGGATATAATACGGTTTTAGCAAGACAACCCGACAGAAAGCGTATTGCCTTAGAGCAGTATGATAGAGCGCTTGATAATGATCCTACTACCAATGCGATACTTTACAGAAACGTCGAGTTTGACAACCAGCGTTATTTTCAAGACATAGAAGACAATGAGATTAATGGCCGCATTAACGTAGCCTATAAAACCTCTGATGCACTTACATTTAATTTTGGATACAATGGCCGTTCTAAGGAGCGTAATTTTGAAAACCAACGTTACGGATACAGCATCATTAACCCTAATACAGAAGTACAAGATCCCAATAACTTTAATGAGGTTTTTGCCAATGAAAACATAGGAACGGTTTTTAACACAAGCGTTTTTAGACCGCTAGAAGGACTTGGAAGCGAAAATCTCCCTGGTCAATTAGAAAACACCTATTCAGGTCAACTGGATGTGCATGCGATATATGCAGATGCAATCTATAAAATAGGAGAAAAGTGGAGTATAGTTCCTGGGATTCGTTTAGAGCGATTTAACCAAACAATTAGCTATAATGTAATCAACCTTGCGTTTAACAACCCAGGAAGCAACGAAGCAGAAGAGACCTTCTTTCTACCGAGCTTAAATGTCAAATACGCACTAAAAGAGGATCAAAACCTACGCTTTTCTATAAGTAGAACTGTTTCTAATCCTGAGTTTAAAGAAGTAGCGCCTTTTGTATATGAAAACGTAACAGATCGTGTAGGAGGTAATCCAGATCTTCTTAATGACCCAGCGTTCTCTACCATCTTAAATGTAGATGCGAAGTACGAGTGGTTTATGGGACGAGGAGAGATCTTCTCTGTAGGTGCGTTTGCCAAAGTGATTAATGATCCTGTCAACTTAGTTTCTGCCAATGACGCTACAGGAACACAGCGTTTCTTTAGAACAGGAGATAAAGCAGAAGTTTTTGGTATTGAGGTAGAAGCAAGAAAAACACTTTTAAGAGACACCGAAGAAAATAGTGTTCTTACCGCAGGAGCCAATATTACACTAACATCTACAAAACAGGACTTAAAAACTGTCTCAGGAACGTTTAATACCAATTTTAATAGAAACTCAGATGAACTTCAAGGAGCATCACCTGTGCTTATAAACACAGACCTAAGCTACTCGCCTACATTTGGAAATTATAAGCCTGTAGCCAACCTCGTCTTTTCTTATTTCTCTGACCGTATAGATGCCTTAGGATCAGGGCAATTAGGGAATGTTATTGAAAAAGGCGTACCAACCTTAGATTTTATCTGGAAAAATGAAATCAACAAGCATTTTGAAATCAATGCAAGTTTTAAAAACATCCTGAATCCAGCAATAGAGCGCGTACGTGAAAACGCTGTCATAGGACAATCTTTAGCAACAGATTTAAATATTCCAGTCGTAACGGTAGTATCTGAAAATGGACAAGAAGAGTTTATCGCTCCAGAATTTGCTTTATCAAGCTTTAAGCGAGGGGTTAACATAAGCCTTCAGCTCAAATATAAATTTTAATCAATCCTAAAAATCGAACAACCATTCATTTAAAACAAAAAACAATGAAAGCAAACAAATTTTTATTAGGCCTTTTTGCAGCTATCACACTATGTGTAGGATGTGCTGATGACGATACCGCAGACGTAACCATCAATAATAATGGTGGTGTCACAGATCCAACGAATGCTACAAATGTAATTGGAGGAACACTTACAGAAGACTTAATCTTAGAAACAGGTGTAGAATATTCTCTAGAATCTGCACTTATCGTACCTGAAGGTATTACACTTACTGTTAACCCTGGCGTTGTTGTAAAAGCTACGACAGGATCTGATGTGTATATCGCTATTCTTCAAGGAGGTACTATTAATGCCGAAGGAACCTCTTCAAGCCCTATTATCTTCACCTCTGCTACGGCAACACCAGGTCCTGGGGATTGGGGAGGATTGATCCTTTTAGGTAGAGCCCCTATCAATTCTGTTGTAGGAGGAGACGCTACCTCTACTTCTGAAATAGGAGGACTTCCTTACGGAGGGAGTATCACAGACGATAATTCTGGCACTATTAGATATGTACGTGTTGAGTATTCTGGAGGCGCTGCAGATGCTGCTTCAGAAAATAACGGATTCTCTTTCTACGCAGTAGGATCAGGAACGACCGTTGAATTCATTCAAGCCTTTGAAGGTGCCGATGATGGTATTGAATTTTTTGGAGGTACTGTAAATGCAAGCAACATCTCTGTTGTAGGCGCACAAGATGACTCTGTAGATTGGACAGAAGGATATACAGGAACACTTACGGATGTGTATATAGAGCACAGACAATCACATGACAAAGGAATCGAAGGTGACGGATTCAACACAGACATAGGAAACAACTCTAACCCTGTATTTTGGTCTGCTCCAACCATTAACAATCTTACGATTATAGGACTTGGTTCTACTAACGAAAACGAAGCTATTCGTTTAAGAGCAGGAACAAGAGCTTTATTGACAAATGTCTTCATCGATGGATTTGCGGAAGGATTTGATCTCGATGATTCAGAAACTGGGAACGGAGTTCTTACAGGAGACACCGGAGTTACAGATGTAACTTTTGCAGATGTCACCCTTCAATTAAAGAATGATACCGATGGCGCTTTTACAGACGCTGACTTTTTCACAGGAGTAGGAAACGGAACTGGAACTGATTATGCATCTTGGAGTTCAGGATGGACGCGTAACTAAGAATTTAGAATGTAGCCAAATATAAAATCCCGATCTGAATTAGATCGGGATTTTTGTTTTATACGCTTTCGCGAAAGCGTACTATGTTTTATGAGTTGCAATCTATTTGTTGCTTACTACCCGTGTACCATCATTTTTCCAAGTATTGACGGCAATAATGCGAGAGTTTTTGTAATCTACTTCTCTGAGTGTATCATTGTCCCAAAAAAACCACTTACCTACTTTAGCTCCATTATCATATTGAGCCGTAGCTGTTTTTTCTCCTTGTTGATTATAACTCACCCATTCTCCAGTAAGTTTTCCTTCTTTCGTATAAAAACCAGTTTGACTTACTTCGCCATTATCAAAATACAAAACAGCCTCAATAAGATCTCCTTTTTGTATATACGTATTCTTCTTAATTTTCTCCTGCGCTTGAATTGTTGCGAACCCAAAAACGAGCACTAGCACTACTACTATCTTTTTCATGATTTAAAATAATTTGCCTGTCGACAACACTAAATTAATACATTCCTAACTATTTAGAAAGCTTTTGGTAACATTAAATTTACATTGAATCATTAAGTGCTTGTTTATCAGTATTTTATATATTAAAAAAATATTAAGGAATTATATCAGAATTAAAGATTCCCTAATATTCTAGTTACATTAAAATCAAGAATGTATATGATATTTGTAGTTCCTTGATAAAAGGAAACATTTCAATATCATTAGTTTTTGTCGACCGGATTTTGAGATGAGGGCTGCCTCCGGGCAGCCCTATTTTTTGACTTAATCGTAATCTGTACCTAACATTAACTTAACATTAGAGTTAGTTCTTTGCACTCGACAAAAACTAATAAAATGAAATGTAAGTTTACCCTACTGACGGTACTTTTTTGTATGTGCCTTTCCTTTACTTCAAATGCACAAGAAGTTATAGATTCTAAATTTGGAAAAGGAATTATTAACGTGATTGCAAAAGACAGTTCTTGGAGCATGAAATTTGCAACACGTATGCAAATCTTATCTACCTCTGTCCTTTCTGCAAACGATCCAAACTCCGCTGAGATAGAACAAAATTTCTCGATACGTAGAGCTCGTTTTAAATTTGATGGTTTTGCATTTAGTCCAAAATTAAGATACAAGTTTGAGCTAGGTCTTTCTAACCGTGATATTTCTGGTGGAAGCCAGTTTACACGTAACACTCCAAGATACATTCTTGATGCCGTTGTGATGTGGAATTTTGCTCCAAATTGGGAACTTTGGGCTGGACAAACAAAACTTCCAGGTAACATTGAACGTGTGATCTCTTCTGGTAATTTACAATTTGTAGATCGTTCTTTATTAAACAGTCGTTTTAATATAGATCGTGACGTGGGTATACAAATACGCCATAAAGACAAACTGGGTAAAAACTTTGTCATTAGAGAAAAAATAGCCATTTCTCAAGGAGAAGGAAGAAACGTTACGCAGGGTAATGAAGGAGGACTTCAGTATACGGGAAGAATAGAATTCTTACCTTTCGGAGAATTTATCAGTAAAGGAGATTACTCTTCTAGTGATTTAAAACGTGAACCAACACCAAAATTAATGGCAGCCATTAACTATGACCACAATAACAATGCGGTGCGCGAAAGAAGTAATTTAGGAGGCTATATGTTCCTAAGTGATGGCTCCTTATACCAAACAAACATCAACACACTCTTTGCAGATGCGATCTTTAAATACCAAGGATTCTCGTTCCAAGGAGAATTTGCCCAACGTACTGCCGAAGATGCTATCGCGACTGAAGCAGATGGCACAGCTACAGGAGACGTAGTAAATGTGGGGAATTCATTAAACCTACAAGCTGGGTATTTATTACCAAGCAATTGGGAATTTTCAGGAAGATATACAAACATTCGTCTAGATAATATTGCCGGAGGGACAGACACAGACCAATATACTGCTGGTGTTTCAAAGTATTTATCAGGTCACAAACTCAAAGTACAATCTGACCTAAGCTATACGACCATAAATGGAGAAGGAGATAACTGGATGTTTCGCTTACAATTAGATGTTCATTTTTAATCAAACAAATAACATTAAGGTAACACTTGATTGAGTTAAGAATACAATTTTTGCAATATATTTTAATCTAGATAACAATGGATAATCTTTATATTTTAATGATCGGGGCCTTAATCATTTTGGCGGTCTTCGATATTGTTGTTGGCGTTAGTAATGACGCGGTCAATTTTTTGAATTCGGCGATCGGATCAAAAGTAATTAGTTTTAAAACCATTATGATTATTGCCAGTCTTGGTATTTTTATAGGGGCTGTATATTCAGGTGGTTTAATGGAAGTGGCACGTAAAGGAATCTTCGTCCCCGGCCAGTTTACCTTTGAAGAAATCATGGTCATTTTCATGGCCGTTATGATCGCAGATATACTTCTGCTGGATTTCTTCAATACCCTAGGCCTACCTACATCTACCACAGTCTCTATTGTATTTAACTTGCTAGGAGCCGCTGTCGTGATGGCTATTATTAAGATTACAGCAAACAATGAGCAAACAATGAGTGATATCTGGACGTATATCAACTCTGAAAAAGCGCTAGAAATAATAACAGGCATTCTACTCTCTGTCGTCATTGCATTTACGGTAGGGGCCATTGTTCAATTTGTATCTCGTTTGATATTTACGTTTAATTACGAGCGAAAAATCAAAAACTTTGGAGCCATTTTTGGAGGTGTTGCACTTGCCGCTATCACCTATTTTATCTTTATGAAAGGATTAAAAGGGACGCCTCAATATAAAGACATCAAAGGAATCCTAGAAGGGAATGAGCTCTATGTCATGCTAGGGAGCTTTGTCTTCTGGACATTATTTTCTTATGCTTTTGAAAAAATATTCAAAAAGACTGTACTTATCGTTGTCATTGGTATAGGAACTTTTGGACTTGCACTTGCATTCTCTGGAAACGACCTTGTTAACTTTATCGGGGTACCGATGGCAGCTTGGCACTCTTACGAAGCTTGGCATGAAGCATTTCTTCTTTATGGCACTGGAGCTTCTGAATTTACAATGGAAGTATTAGACAAAAAAGTTCCTGCCGAACCATTCATTCTCTTTATTGCTGGTGCAATTATGGTGGTGACATTATGGACTTCTAAAAAAGCACGTACCGTTGCCGATACAGAAATAGGACTTTCTAGACAAGATGAAGGAAAAGAAAAATTCAAACCAAATGCACTTTCACGTGCTGTTGTAAAAGGAGCTACGTTTATCAATAGCGGACTACGTTTTGTACTCCCTAAAGGAGCCCTTGAAAACATGAATTCAAGATTTGAAAAGTCAATAGTAGATCTTCCTAGATCTAAAAGCTATGAACTTCCAGCTTTTGATATGATTAGAGCTTCTATCAACCTTGTGGTTGCAGGTATCTTAATCTCGATTGCAACCTCTATGAAGTTACCTTTATCAACTACCTACGTAACGTTTATGGTAGCCATGGGTACCTCTCTTGCAGATCGCGCCTGGGGTAGAGAAAGTGCCGTATATAGAGTCGCTGGTGTTCTAAATGTCATCGGAGGATGGTTCTTTACTGCCTTTAGTGCTTTTTGTGCCGCAGGAACCCTTGCGTTCTTAATTCACTTAGGAGGACCGAACGGTCGTTTTGCGGTCGTTGCTATCTTACTTATTCTAGCGGCAGTTTTATTGATAAGAAACTATCTTGCCCATAAGAAAAGTAGCGCTATCGCTAGAGAAGAGTCCGATTTAAATAAAGCAGAAAGTCAAACCATACAAGGCATCATAGAAGAAAGTGCTGATAATATTGCAAAAACCGTTTCTAGAACGAATAAAATTTACACCAACGTTCTTAAAGGACTTGCCAAAGGAAAAGTAAGCAGTCTTAAAAAGAGTCGTGCCGGCGTAGAGAAACTGAATG
Organism: uncultured Flavobacteriaceae bacterium; assembly: GCA_964351845.1. GTDB lineage: Bacteria > Bacteroidota > Bacteroidia > Flavobacteriales > Flavobacteriaceae > Dokdonia. The sequence continues at coordinate 42,356 of CAYGQJ010000014.1, forward strand.
ATGAGATAGATGAACTACGTAACAATATCTTTTACTTCATCAAAAACTTAGAAGAAACCAGTGTACGTGGAAGTAATTTCTATATTCAGATTTTAGGATATCTAGAAGATATCACACAATCACTAGAATATATCGCAAAAGCAAGTTACAAACATGTAAACAACAACCATAAGCCTTTACGATTTAATCAGATTAGAGATCTTCAAGAAATCAATTTACAATTAGAAGAATTCTTAAATGCCACTGAGGTTGCTTTTAAAGATCGTAATTACGCACAAATTGGTGATCTTCTAGGTCAAAAAGAAGTGCTTTATAACAATGTGACTGAAAAGATTCAAAAGCAAGTAGCTCGTACACGTTCTGAGGAGTCGAGCCCTAAAAATACCACCTTGTATTTTGGATTATTATTAGAGACTAAAGACCTTATTGAAGAGATTATGAATCTTTTAGATTTATATCACAATGAGCACCAACAGTCGTAAAACATACATACATATGTAACATCTTAGACCTGATAGAGCACATCTTTATCAGGTCTTTTTTTAATTATACCCGTTATTAAAAATTATGGATACGCTTTCGCGAAAATCAACACCACCCGCATCCAAAAGCAAACTCAAAGAAGTCGCTCTTGTCTTTTTTAAACTAGGCTGTTTTGCCTTCGGAGGACCTGCTGCCCACATTGCCATGATGGAAGATGAAATCATCACCAAACGAAAATGGATGTCCAGAGAACATTTTCTGGATTTGATAGGCGCCACCAATCTTATCCCTGGTCCCAACTCTACAGAAATGACCATGCACTGCGGTCATGAGCGGGCAGGAAGCAAAGGGTTGTTTGTTGCTGGCATTGCTTTTATCTTTCCAGCTGTTGTAATTACTGCCCTGCTCGCGTATCTCTACGTATCGTACGGAAACCTTCCAGAAGTAACGCCTTTTCTCTTCGGAATAAAACCTGCTGTATTGGCTATCATAGCCGCTGCCATCTTAAAATTAGGTAAGAAAGCCATCAAAACAACAGAACTTATTGTCATAGGGATACTCGTGCTAATCGCCGCTTTACTAGGCGTTCATGAAGTCGTTGCCTTATTAGGCGCTGGTGTCATAGGGACATTATACTTCTACCTAAAATCAAAAGCAACTACCACAAAAGCGATCATTCCAGTACCCTTACTCCTCTCCTCTTTACTTCTCAAAACATCCGCACTACAGGTATTTTGGACGTTTCTTAAAGTAGGTGCGATCTTGTATGGGAGTGGGTATGTTCTTTTTGCCTATCTGGATGCCGAGCTTGTCACCAAAGGATGGCTGACCAGAACAGAACTTATAGACGCCATTGCTGTTGGCCAATTTACACCAGGTCCCGTACTCTCTACTGCTACGTTTATTGGGTATCAACTTTCCGGTTTTTGGGGAGCCCTTGCAGCGACTACAGGTATTTTCCTACCCTCTTTTCTCTTTGTTCTTATTCTGAATCCATTTGTATCTAAGATGCGATCATCAAAAATATTAAGCTACTTCCTAGACACTGTCAATGTTGCTGCTGTAGCCGTCATGCTTTCTGTATTGATTACCATGAGTATAGACACCCTCACAGACTGGCGCGCGATCGGTATTGCAGGCATCAGTGCTTTTTTCATATTTAGCAAATGGAAAATCAGTGTGATGTGGCTCATCGCTGGAGGTGCTATTCTCGGATATTTTTTACTCCTTCTGTAAGTACGCTTTCTGTATATGCTTTCGCGAAAGCGTATACAACATCTTTTACAGTTGTCTAAAAAGCATCAAAACAAACTAATTGTCACCCTGGACCTGTCGATGGGGTTTGGTAATCAAAAGTTTAAACACTTCGACAGACTACGGGCTTCTGAAACATTACTAAACATAAGATCCCGCTATGCAGCGGGATTAGTTCAACTACAATTTTGAGTGCGCCCTACGGGCTTCTCAAAATTGAGTTTCACTAACATAACAAAACCCAATCTCTAAGGCTAGAGATTGGGTTTCTGTATTAACACTTGGTACTATATTGCTTATGCAAAAAGGTATTAAGAACCGCACATGAGGCAATCGTCATCTCCTTGAGATGCTTTTGCCTGTGCTATGATCGCTTTCATTTCGTCTGGCGTCATTGGGGCTGTATTGTGTTGTGGCGCTGCTTGTGATTGCTCTTGAAGGTTTGATTGCTGTACTTCATAAGAAGGTGCTGGCTCTTCAAGACTCATCTGCACTTGCATATCTGCTGCGGCTTGCGCATGCTCTATCACTTGTGGCGACACATTGGTGCTTTTAGGCGCTAACGGTGCTGCTGGTTGCTGTGTAGCTGTTAATTTCTGAGCCGCTCTTGCTGCCACTTGTTGTTGCGATGGCTCTGGAGCAACACTCTTTTTCTCTGCAGAAAGTGTGAACTTCTTAGCATCTACTGCAGATTTTGTACGTAGGTAATACATACCTGTTTTCAATCCGCTCTGCCATGCATAGAAATGCATTGATGTTAACTTCGCAAAGTTAGCTCCTTCCATAAACAGGTTAAGTGATTGTGATTGATCTATAAAATAACCTCTATGACGAGACATATCTATAATATCTTTCATACTCATCTCCCAAACTGTTTTGTAGAGTTCTTTAAGCTCTTGAGGGATCACGTCGATTCCTTGAATAGATCCATTAGCACGCATAATCGCCGCTTTAAGATCATCATTCCAAAGGTTAAGGGCTACTAAATCTTCCAGAAGATGCTTGTTCACCACGATAAATTCTCCAGAAAGCACACGACGTGTATAAATATTTGACGTGTATGGCTCAAAGGCTTCGTTGTTTCCTAAAATTTGTGAAGTAGAAGCAGTAGGCATAGGCGCTACTAATAAAGAGTTACGCACACCGTGCTCCATCACTTCTTGACGCAATGCTGCCCAATCCCAACGACCACTTAATTCTTCGTCTTTTATATTCCAAAGGTTGTGTTGGAAATCTCCTTTTGAAATAGGAGAACCTTCAAACGTAGAATACGGTCCTTCTTCAATCGCAAGATCTTTAGAAGCAGTAACTGCTGCAAAATAAAGGGTTTCAAAAATCTCTTGATTCAGTTTTTTTGCTTCATCACTTGTAAAAGGCAAACGTAATTTAATAAACGTATCTGCGAGTCCTTGCACCCCTAATCCAATAGGACGGTGGCGCATGTTTGAATTTTTAGCCTCTTCTACAGGATAGTAATTACGATCTATGACTTTGTTTAAGTTTTTGGTCGCTCTTACAGTAATGTTATATAATTCTTGGTGATCAAAAGCATCATCTTTTACAAACATAGGAAGTGCAATAGACGCAAGATTACATACGGCAATCTCATCTGGAGAGGTGTACTCAAGAATCTCTGTACATAAGTTAGACGAACGTATCGTTCCTAAGTTCTTCTGATTTGATTTACGGTTTGCTGCGTCTTTGTAAAGCATGTATGGAGTTCCTGTCTCAATTTGAGATTCCATAATTTTCTCCCAAAGTTCGCGTGCTTTGATGGTTCTGCGACCTTTTCCTTCTTCTTCGTATTTTGTATATAGTGCTTCAAATTCATCTCCATATACATCAAAAAGATTTGGACATTCGTTTGGACACATGAGGGTCCATTTTCCATCTTCTTGTACACGTTTCATGAATAAATCTGAGATCCACATCGCATAAAATAGATCACGAGCTCTCATTTCTTCGGCACCATGATTTTTCTTAAGATCTAAAAAGTCAAAAATATCTGCATGCCAAGGTTCCATATAGATCGCAAAAGATCCTTTACGTTTTCCGCCTCCTTGATCTACGTATCTTGCTGTATCATTGAATACTTTAAGCATCGGTACGATCCCGTTAGAGGTTCCGTTGGTTCCTCCAATGTAGGATCCTTTTGCACGAACATTATGAATAGATAATCCTATTCCTCCGGCACTTTGAGAAATTTTTGCTGTTTGTTTAAGTGTATCATAAATCCCATCAATACTATCTTCTTTCATTGTCAGTAGGAAACAAGAAGACATTTGTGGTTTAGGAGTTCCAGAGTTAAATAGGGTTGGCGTTGCATGCGTAAAATACTTTTTAGACATCAACTCATAGGTCTCTCTTGCTGCTTGTAAGTCATTCAAGTGAATTCCTATAGAAACACGCATTAACATATGCTGAGGACGCTCTGCTATTTGTCCGTTTATTTTTAAAAGATACGAACGCTCTAGGGTTTTAAATCCAAAATAATCATATCCAAAATCACGATTATAAATAATCATAGAGTCAATCGCATCTTTATTTTCCATCATTACCTGATAGACTTCATCTGCGATCATTGGTGCTTTTTTCCCTGTACGAGGATTTACATACTCATATAAATCAGTCATCACTTCTGAGAATGACTTTTTGGTATTTTTATGTAGGTTTGATACGGATATACGCGCTGCTAGTTTTGCATAATCGGGATGACTTGTCGTCATTGACGCTGCTGTTTCTGCGGCTAGGTTATCAAGTTCACTTGTGGTGACTCCATCATAAAGACCTTCGATAACACGCATCGAGATTTTTACAGGGTCTACAAAATCACTAAGCCCATAGCATAATTTTTTTACTCTGGCGGTAATCTTATCAAACATGACCGGTTCCTGACGGCCATCTCTTTTTACTACATACATACACTTAAAATATTTATTCTCCCCAAAGGTCTTCCCCCAATTGAGAAAAAGGTTTGTTAATTAGTTACATACAGTTATTCCCAAAACTGTATATGTTATGATTTGTTATTTGTGTGTTCACAACATGATATATCAAGTAATATCATTTCGCGAAAGCGATCTTTAAAACGTATATTAAAAAAGACCTAAAAGTTTATACTTATTTAAAAAGAGGCATCAAAGCTAATTTTCTGCCCTTCTCCATTGTCATCCTTATCTTTTACAACACCTGCTTTTTGGTATTCTCCCACTCTTTTTTCAAAGAAGTTTGTTTTTCCTTGAAGTGAGATCATATCCATAAAGTCAAAAGGATTTGAGGTGTTATATACTTTTTCACAGTCTAATTCTGTAAGTAAGCGGTCTGTCACGTATTCTAGATATTGCGTCATTAGGGTTGAATTCATACCTATCAGACTCACAGGAAGTGATTCGGTAATAAATTCGCGTTCAATATCTAGTGCATTTACGATAATCTCTTTAATTCTATCTTTTGGCACTTTGTTAATCAAGTGGTGATTGTGTAGGTGTACTGCAAAATCACAGTGTACGCCTTCATCACGTGAGATTAACTCATTAGAAAAGGTAAGTCCTGGCATCAGGCCTCTTTTCTTTAACCAATATATAGAACAGAAAGCACCTGAGAAGAAAATTCCTTCTACAGCAGCAAAAGCGATAAGGCGTTCTGCAAAACTTGGGCTATCGATCCACTTTAGCGCCCAGTCTGCTTTTTTCTTAATTGCAGGAAAGTTCTCTAAAGCATTAAAAAGTTTGTCTTTTTCTACTTCATCCTTTACGTAGGTGTCGATGAGTAGTGAGTAGGTTTCAGAATGGATATTCTCCATCATGATTTGAAATCCGTAAAAGAATTTTGCTTCAGAATATTGTACTTCATTGACAAAGTTTTCGGCAAGGTTTTCATTTACGATTCCGTCAGATGCGGCAAAAAAGGCTAAGATATGTTTGATGAAATATTGCTCATCAGTTGTGAGTTTTGTAGACCAATCTGTAAGATCTTGATGTAAGTCAATTTCTTCTGCAGTCCAAAAACTTGCTTCAGATTTCTTATACCACTCCCAAATATCGTGATGTTGTATAGGAAATATTACAAATCTGTCTTTATTTTCTGCTAAGATAGGCTCTACTGCACTCATTGTCCGTTATGATTTAATTGGTTTCTTTTTCATTCCGCTAGGGACTAACAAATATCCACAAAAAAGACAGGGAGCTTCACGTTTTAACACGATGGTTATCCACAAAGTTTTCAACATTGCAAAAAAAATATTTTTCTTATCTTTTTGTTAAACAAAACATATAACTATTTGATAAACATTGTTTTATGAATGACATTTTTTTACGCAAAAAGAAGGTATTTTGAAGAGCAAAAACAGCCTCATCAAGGGGTTTTACACTTGATGCCCTTTGTTTTTGATAACGTTTTGATAACATTGGGAATTAAAATTATGTACATTTAAAAAAAAAGATTAAACAGGTTTATTTTTTACTTGTACCTCTTTTTTACTCAAAAACAGTCTTGTTTTGCCTCTTAGGTTTTAAAAAAAAATTCCCCTATAGAGGATACTCTTTTTCAAAGTCCGCTTTGATCAATTTGCGCAAAAACAGAAAGTAGAATTCGAACTGCATTTTTATAAAATACTGGGGTAATATTCTCAAAATCGTCTGAGGGATGGTGATACCCTGAGTGATCTTCATTTCCAAAATAGAGAAAAGGAATTTTTGCTTTATGAAATGCTCCATGATCTGAAGCACTGGTCCAGTCTTGCTGATCATCTAAACCATCGTGTCCAATCAATAATTTGGAAGACGTAGGATTTTCAAAAGCATCGATAATCGCTTTTAATTTTTCATTATGTGGGGTTCCTACGACATATAATTCGTCTTTTGCGCTCCGACTGATCATATCCATATTAAGGTTTACTAGAATATTGGTGTCTTTCATTTTATCTACAAAATAATAGGCGCCTTTTAGCCCTAGCTCTTCAGCATCAAAAGCGGCTAATATTACGGTATGTTTAGGTGGGTTTTTAGAAAGGTGTTCTGCAAAGGCAAACAGGGCTGCTATTCCGGAAGCATCATCATCGGCGCCATTATAAATAGCTCCTTCTTGTATTCCTATATGATCATAGTGAGCACTTACTACGATATAGGTGTCTGGAAATTCGGTTCCTTTTACTTGGGCAAGTATATTGGCCGCATTATACTCTTTCCCTCTTGCTTCAAATGTAAATGTGTGTTCAAATTTGCTTCCAAAAGGAGTCGCCCCAAGTTCTTTAAATGTTTTGACAATATACGCTCTTGCAAGCAGGTTTCCTTTTTCTCCTGTGCGCCTTCCTTCATAGGTATCTGAAGAAAGCGTTTTAACGTGCTCTAAAAGTTGTGTTTCATTAAAAGATTGAGTGTATCCTGTCAACCCTGCGCAAAGTAATAGGACAAGAAAAAGAATCGTATTTTTCATAGACTTGATGTGTATAGTTGTCACCGACTAAGATAAAAACAAAAAAACGGATATCTGGCATTAAAATTTGAGTATTGCTTTACACGCTTTCGCGAAAGCGCACTCAGAAAACACACTACACAAAAAAAGGCTTCCCTTTTTAAGAAAGCCTCTTTGCTTATGTGTATGCTTATGTACTACATACTGTTTTATTTATATCTGTGATAATTTAAAAATAACACATTAGAAAATATTAAGATAGAATCCTGTGGAGACTACGGCTATAATGAGCGCTATTAAAACTCCAGCGATAAATCTTGTGGTGTTTAACGTAATATTATTTTTCTGAAAAATATAATCTTCTCTGTTCTCATCTTCTTCTTTAATAAATTTCATAGTGTATTGTTTTTAAGTTATTAATTTTTGTCTCTTTATATATTCTCAATCATCGATTGGACATTTGAGAAAGGGTTTATTAGCAATTATGAAGGATTAGTGTTGCTGCATCGTGCTCTTGCGCTTTTCGAGCTGTTTACTGAGTTCTCTAGCGCATTCTGAGATAGATTCTTCAAAACTCATTGTATCTGAGGAGGAGAATAATCTTGGGCCTGGTGCACTAAGTCGGATACTACATACATGTCCAGAATCGTCAGATGTATTTTCTTTCCTGAAAAAAACATCGCCTCTTATGAGAAAAGGGTATTTTTTTGCTAGATTATTAAGTACGCCTTCTGCGTGATTTTCTAATCGTTTACTTCCGCTTATATTTTGATATTCAAATACTACATTCATATATATTTTATTTTTTATTGATTTTTAGGCTGCTAATCTTTTTAAAAGCAACTCGGCTACTTTTTCTGAAGAGGCTGGGTTTTGTCCTGTAATTAATAAACCATCTTCTATGGCGTAGGGCTGCCAGTCTTCTTTTTTGGAATATAGGCTCCCTCGGTTTTTAAGCATATCCTCCACAAGAAATGGCACAACATTGGTAAGTCCAACGGCAGCTTCTTCGCTATTTGAAAATCCCGTTACTTTTTTATCTTTTACAATAAGGTCTCCATTTTCTTTTCGGGTGTATTTAAAAATTCCTGGGGCATGGCATACAGCACTTACAGGCTTATTATTTCTATAAAATGACTCTATAAGAGAGATGGAGTCATAATCTTCTGCTAGATCCCATAGGGGTCCGTGACCACCTGGATAAAACACAGCATCATAATCATCACTATTTATTTCTGACAAAGGGATCGTTTTTGATAATACTTCTTGTGCTTTTTTATCTTCTTTAAATCGTACAGTGGCTGGCGTCTGTTGATCAGGAGCATCGCTCTTAGGATCAATAGGAGGTAATCCTCCTTTTGGTGATGCAAGGGTTATAGTATGACCTGCATCTTTTAATACATAATAAGGATTTGCAAATTCTTCAATCCAAAATCCCGTTTTTTGTTTTGTATCTCCTAAATCTTCGTGACTTGTCAATACAAATAATATATTTTTCATAGCTTTTTTTTTAATACTGAAATGGATAAAAAACATTCTCTATCAGTACATTACAAAGATGCTGTGATTTACCTAAAAATGTATTATATAATTATAAGGCATTGTTATAAGATTATAAGACGCAGGTTTGTTTAACTAAAAAATCAGGACTAGAGACAAAGCATCTCTAATCCTGATTGCGTTAAGTTGTCTGTATATTATTTTGTGCGTACCTTTTTCATCGCATTTGCTTTCATAGTTTCATCAGGCACAATAGCTAATGTAACACGTCTATTTTCTGCTCTTCCTGCTGCAGTATCGTTAGAAGATGTAGGTTGGTCTTCTCCGTACCATACGGTTGTAAAACGACCAGAAGATATCCCTGAAGATGTCAAATACCCAGTAACCGAATTTGCCCTACGTTGAGACAGCAATAGGTTAGATGATTCACTACCCACATTATCTGTATGTCCTGCTACTATAATATTTGTATTTGGGTATTCTTTCATCACGTTTGCGAGTTTGGTAAGCAATATCTCAGATTTGTTATTGATATTATATTTTGCAGTGTCAAAATAAATTCCCGAATTTTCATCAAAGGTTACAACAATACTATTATCTATACGCTCTACGGTAGCGCCCGGAATTTCTTCTTCTATTTTTTGAGCTTGCTTGTCCATCTCATTTCCTATTATAATTCCTGCTGCGCCACCTACAACGCCTCCAATGACGGCTCCTAATTCTGAGTTTTCGCCATTTCCTGTGTTATTTCCTATAATAGCTCCTAACACAGCTCCTGTAGTTGCGCCTATGACGACACCTTTTTGCTTATTATTTGCATTTTTTGTTGCTTCACATCCTACAGATAGTACTGCACAGACGGCTATAATCGATATATTTCTTACTATTGATTTCATCATATTTTATTTATTGAGGTTTTTAGAAAAATTCATTTGAATAATGAAAGGAGCACCTTCCAGTTGTACTTTCTGCTTGAACTGCAGTTGATCTTCTGACAGGTAAGAAATAGAGAGTCTAAATCCTTTTTCATCCATCGTCGAGTTTTTCTTCTCATCTGTAGGTTTTAAAATGATATCATACGTAGTATTATTCTCTCCTGTTCCTGGTAATGCCCATATAAAATAGCGTTTCCCTGTTGGGCAGTTTGTATCCATTATTTCATAGTTTCCAAAATTATTATTGGGTATGAACTGCCACGTAGATCCTTCGAGACATTCTGCAGAGGTATCCCCAAATATGGTTACATTAAATGTACCTGAACGATTATATGTAATATTGTCTAGTGTCCAGCTTCCTTTTAAGATTTTTTTTGATTCTTTTATTGTTTTTGAGGCTCCGCAACTGAGTAGTAAAAAAGAGCAGATAACCATAAGGCATATTTTCTTCATAATGGTGATTTTAAAATATTGAGGTTATTTTGATTTTGATATAAATCATTTTGTTTTGTCTCTTACAAAGATGCGTTCAATGGTCTCGTTTTACCTTACACAATTCTTATAAAGTATTATATAATTAAATATGTACTGCAGATAGACAGAGAATTTGTAATGATAAACCATTAGGAATTCATGGTTTACAAAAGCATAAAAAACCTCAAATCATTAGGTGTAATTTGAGGTCTGGCTTTATATGCTTTCGCGAAAGCGTGTAAAAAATAGTATTCTAAAATTGATATCTAATGCCTAACGCAATATCAAAATTTACATCATCATTAAAGTCTTCATTAAATCCAAATTCTGGTCTAAAATCTAATGATAAAAGTAATGGAATATCAAAATTATACTCTATACCAACATCTCCTGCAACTAGTCCGAATGTACCATCTACTTCACCTGCATCAAAAGATCCAACTCCTGCACCAGCTCCTACATACCAATTAAAATTTCCATCTAATTTAAAAACCCATTGGTATAATCCAACTAATTTGAATGCATCTACGTTGTTACTATCTCTCCAACCAAGGTCAAATTCCAAACGGTTATTTTCTGTAAGGTACCGCTGGTAGGATATTTCTCCTCCAAAACCATCATTATCACCTAGTCGTAAACCAATAGCATTTTTGGAAATTTCTTGAGCATTTACTGAAAATGTGAATGCTATCATTGTTATAATACTTGCAAATAATGTTTTCATATATATTATTTATGATGCCGTTTTTATTATTTAATTGTGTTAAGATTTTCTACTACAATCGTAATATTATCTACATTTTTGGAGTCTAGTTCATAGGCACCTACTTCTGTAATAAATAGCGGCGTACTGTCTGAAGATGTGATATACACTCCTTCTGGAGTCGCAATATAATTCAGACTATCTTCTACGTCTCTTTTATATGTCAATTGAACTTCTTTATCATATCTAGTGTCATTATCATTATCTATCATGATAGTTTTTTCTACATATACTGGAGCATCAACTAAAGATTGATTGAGCTGTCCAGCATCATTTGGATCTAATTCCAATTCTCTGACTTCTTTACTAATGGTCTTTACAGTAATGATTTCCTCGTTATTGAGTTCATACGCTCTGATGGTCGTAATATTAGCTTCGTCTGTTATGGATTGTGCATTTACTGATCCTGCGATTAGTAGTGAACATGCTATTGTTTTTAATATCGTTTTCATATGTTTTTTTATTTTTTAAGGTTATTATTATAGATGTTTTAATGACTTATTACTTTGTAGCGTCATCTATTTCATCTGTTACTTCTTCTATGCCTTCTTCTACTGCATCACCTGCTTTTTCTGCTGTTGTTTTCTCTCTACAACTAGAGATAGATATGGTAAATAATGCTAAAGCGATGATGGTAAATATTGATTTTTTCATGATTTTGTTATTTTTAATTACTGGTGTTTTATAATGTCTTTTTCTATAGTACAAAGATGGGGTCAACATCTCTTTTTTGTGTTACACAATTTTGATGTTATTTTATATAATCATTGGTTTGATAAACGCTACTATAAAAGTTCTTTCCTGAGATTGTTCTTTATATTGTTATTTTTTGAGTCCTCCTCTTATAAGAGAAAATACAAAGAGTACAATAAATACAAAGAATAGTATTTTAGCGATTCCTGAAGCTGCTCCTGCAATTCCTCCAAATCCTAATACTGCGGCGATTATTGCGATAATGATAAATGTAATTGTCCAACGTAACATAGTGTAAGGTTTTTATAATGATTAATACTTGTTTTTATAAAGTCGAATGTTTATTTCTCCTTTTGTACACTACAAAGATGCATTCAAAACCGTCATTTTCTGTTACACAATTTTTGTTATATGTTCTAATATTACAGGATATTAAGGGCATATTGGGTATATGCTTTCGCAAACCTGCCTGAC
>CAYGQJ010000014.1:54443-58612 GCA_964351845.1 uncultured Flavobacteriaceae bacterium
AAAAAAACTCCGATATGCACTTCATTTCTGAAGGCATATCGGAGTTCTCATTCAAATAGTAGGGGTATGTACTATTTTTTTACTGGCATTTTACTGATGTGTAATTCTTGGTCTGCCTTTTGGTACCACGCATTGAGCATCCAACTTTCTTTTTCTAATTCTCTTATGTAAGCCCCTATCAAATCTATTGTACCTTCATCTCCTGCTTCTTGAGCTACTTTGAGTACCATAGACATTTGCATAAGCAATATTTTATGGTTCCCTAGTATTGATTTTACCATCTGCGTATCATCTACAATGGTGTCTACCTCTTTGATCGAAGTCATTTCTAAATATTGACTTCCTTTGCTGAGTGGGTGATAGCCTAAAGTAAGTATACGTTCTGCTAACTCATCTATTTTTAGTCGGGTCTCATTGTATAAGTGCTCAAACCTTTGGTGTAAGTCAAAGAAGTTTTTTCCAAGGACATTCCAGTGAAAGGTTCGCAAGTTCTGGTAATATATGTGGTGATCTGCGAGTAAGACATTCAATTCATCTACTACAGTTTCTATTTTATTTTGATTTATGTTTAAGTAATTCATGATGTTTTTTTTGTGTTAGTATTAAGCTTCTTGGACTTCTTTAGATTGATTTCCATTGGAAGCTGGCATAAATTTGTCTAGCTGATTTCCTAGATCTAATGTTCTGATTGGGAATGGGATCTCTATGCTTGCATGATCATACGCTTCTTTGATAAAAATCATCGCTTCGCTTCTAGCTTTTGCAACTTCTAGCCCAGATGAAGAATCAATCCAGAACCGTATTTCGTAATTGATAGAACTATCTCCAAAACCTCTGTACAAGAATAAGACGTCTTCATCTGTTTTTGGGACGTCAAAATTATCTATAATCGTTTTTATAGTAAGTGATCTCACCTCCCTTAAATCTGACCCATAAGCAACTCCACATTCTAAGATCACCCTTGATTGTGGTGTTGAAGAGTAGTTTTTTACAGGTCCTTCTACAACCAACTTATTAGGAATATATACTAGATTATTATCTTTCTGTTTTAATGTGGTGGCTCTAAAATTAATGTCAATGACCTCCCCTTCATAATCATTGGTTGCTATCCAATCCCCATTTTTAATGTTTTTGATGTAAGAAAGTACAATTCCTGAATAGGTATTTGCAAGCGCACTTTGCAATGCTAAACCTACGGCAAGTCCAAGAACTCCTGCTCCAGCAAGAATCGTATTTAATGTTTTACCTAAATCAAGGATTCCAAGTACTAGGAATAACCCTAAAGCTATGATAACGATTGCAGAAAACCTTGCAATCACTCTTCGCATAGATAATTGTAATGAAGTCCTAGTTAATAGCTTCTTCATTAACTTATTTGTGTACCTAGAAAGTATAATCACCATAGTAAACACAAATATTGCTACAATGATATTTGGAATATTGAGTATGATAGTATCCAACCAAGATTCTAACTTGGTGATCATTTTTTCTATAGCATCTTTAAAACTTACTTTCATGGTTTCTATGGTCATTGAATTTTCTATTATATATGGTGTTCGTTATTCTTTATTTTTTGACTGTTGCTTACGCGTCTTATTCATTTTAAAAACTCTTGATGTAACGTTCGTCTTCTAAAATATGAAGATTATATAAGGCTCTTAAAAGGGTCCCCACGTAAATCAAGAGTTTCATTTGGGTAGTATTTTACTGCTTATGGTAAGGTATCAAAATTATGATACTACGTCTTCTAGTGCATTTACTGTTTTAAGATCAGCCATTACCATTTCTTTTTGGTTTACTAAGAGGCCTCTCACTTCTGGGTTAAAATTCACATTGGAGATTTGCTCTTTATATTCATTTATAGATGCTTCTTCTCCTCTAACGCATTCTTCTAAAATTGCCTCATCTGTATTGAAGCTCATCGCTGATTTTACGTTAATCCAAGTTCGGTGAGCGCTTCCTAATGTTGTTCCTTTTTCTACAGGATCTGCGTTAAAATTTCTGATGTGCGCATCTAATTCATTTGCAAATTGTGATCTACGTGCTGCTCTTATTTGTAACCATTTTTTTAAGGGTTCATTCTCAGCTTTTGTCATTACTTGCTTATACCCTGCTTCTGCGTCGTATGTTTTTTGCAATAAATTTTGCAATGCGTTAACTTGTTCTTTATTATTATTTGATATTTTCATAATTTCTTTTTTTTGAGTTATTATTTGTCTTGTGGCAGACTTATTAGTGATGAGCTATTTTACCAGCTATCAACTTGGTAGTGAAAACTTGTAGTCCAATGCCCAGTATTTTTTTGATTGCTGAAGAGGATTTTCCGAACAGGAACCTTTTTGATAGATACCCACCGACAAAACTTGTCACTGACGCAATCACTGTCGTTTTGAGTTCTGGCTCCTTGTTAAAATCTTTTAGCGTTCTTGTAAGAATACTAGAAGGTTTTAAATATTCACTAGTATGATAAACTTGCTCTTTCAATTCGTCAAAAATTTGACTTCGCTCTTGGCGAAGTACTATCATCATTTGCTTGAGTTCCGTATGTTTATCATTGTACTTGCTCATCGTGTCCTTTTTTTGAGTTTGCTATTACATTTTTTATTTCTTCTTCTTTTTGTTTTGGCTTCATGAGCTTTGATATCATTAGGTTTGTAATAGGCTTTTTAATAAGTGTTCTACTAAAGAAGTACGCTAATACTCCTATTAATAAATAAAATAATGATATGATAAAAAATCCTTTAAAGTAATCTCCTAGGACATTCCCTATGAGTAGTGCTAATCCTATATTAAGGAAGACAATGGATGTAGAGAGTATCAAGACAAGTATGGCTCTACTAGCTAGTGAAGATATAACGTCTGCCGAAGTATCTATGGCACTAAGTCTATATAACTCTATACTTGTCTCAGTATATTGTTTTGCCTTTTTATAAAGGTGTTCAATATGATCTACTGTACTACTCATGTTTTTTAAGGTCTTATTATGATGCGAAATCTTTTTTTACTTTTGTTAACTCCGACTTGCTTGTTTCTACAATCTCATTTCCAGCTTTTTTGACGACGTCATATTTTTCTGATACTGTTTCTAAGAATGAATTGATTTCTTCTTTAAAACTATCTGATGTATCTTTTCCTTTTTCTACAATTTTTTTTCGTGTGTTTGATCCTTTATCCGGTGCAATTAAGACTCCTAAAATGGTTCCTACTGCGATTCCTGCTAATGCTCCTACTACTGAATTGTTCATGTTTTTTAATTTTTAATTGTTAATAATCTATTTACTTTCTCTTTTTCTAGACGCTTTTACCGCCTATGAGCCTCAATAAAACTGCAATTACTGCGATGACTAATAAAATGTGTATCAATCCTCCTACGCTGTAGACAAAAAATCCAAATGCCCATCCTATTACTAATAATATTGCGATTATGTATAAGAAACTTCTCATGGCTCTTTTTATTTTTACATTTACTTCAGACTTTCTAAAGTAAATTGTGTTAATTCTTTATTTTCTTTTAATGTTTTAATATATTCTGTTGCTGCAATCTCTATGTTGTCCTCATCAGTTTGTTCTCGTAATGTGTCTAGCACTGAGATTTGTGTCTCCAGCTTATTTTTAATATTTCCTAGAATATCTGTAGTTACAATACTTTCATCATTGAAGTATTTTAAAACATCAGGTTGATAGGTTGGCTCACTAGCTACAGATATCATATTTTCACTTGCTAAATGTTGCAAACTTTTAAATATTTTTTGTTGCTCTTGTTTTATGGACGCTGCTATATTTTTAATTTCTTGATCTTCCTCTAGCTTTTCTACTGCATCACAGAGAGCGATTGTATTTAAATTTTGTTGGACTGCTTTTACTAATAATGTAGCTTCTAATTTATCGTTTTGAATTCTTTCATTTATAAGTAGTTTTTCATCTTGAGAATTAATAATCTGTTTGCATGAAAAAACAAATACGGCCATTAGAAATAGTGTTATTATTATTTGTATAGTATTATTTTTCATAGTCTTTTTCTTTTTCTTTACAAAGATTGCCCGATTTGTAAGATTTGGTGTTACAGGATTTTTTCTAATCATTATAAGATTTACATTGTGTCAATTTTCTCTTATAATTAAAGGGAGATGAAGTCCTTCTTTTTGTTGATACAAAGATGCGATTAAAGA
>CAYGQJ010000014.1:58712-68845 GCA_964351845.1 uncultured Flavobacteriaceae bacterium
TAATTAAAGGGAGATGAAGTCCTTCTTTTTGTTGATACAAAGATGCGATTAAAGAGAACCTCCTGTCTTACACGATTTTTGAAGATTGTTATGTAATTACGATATGGTGAGTAGATATCATGTAAAAAGCCGCATTCAATGACTTGAATGCGGCTTTTATTTTTTTTAAAATAGTATGTTAGTTACATCACAGGTAGATAAATTATAAATGTAGCTCCTACATTTGGTGCTCCTTTGGCAAAAATAAACCCTCGGTGGTTGTCTGTGATTTTTCTACAGATAGAGAGTCCTATTCCTGTACCGGAATATTCATCTTTATTATGAAGCCTGCTAAACAATGAAAAGATTTTATCTGCATACTCTTGCTCAAAACCAATTCCATTATCTGTGATAACAATCTTATGATATTCTTCAAACGGACCTTTTGATAATCTTTCATCATCTTTAGAACTCACTTGCGCATAGGTAATAGTGATGACAGGATCAAGGTCTTTTTTACTATATTTCAGTGAATTGCCTATCAGATTCCCAAACAACTGTTGTATTTGAAAAGGAATCACGTTCATGTTAGGCATCGCATCTACTGTAATGGTTGCATTTTTTGAAACAATAACTTCAGCTAGATCTTGCTGAGCATCTTCCAAGAGCTTAGTAATATTACTTTCTTTGAGTACCTCGTCTGATTTATTTGTTCTTGAATATTGCAATAGATCGTCAATGAGTGATCTCATACGACTTGCTGCGTTATCAATACGTTCTACATATTTTTTGCCAGATTCAGAGAGGTTGTCTTGTTCCTTATCTTCCAACCTCGATAAAAATGTTTGTATTTTACGAAGGGGTTCCTGCAAGTCATGACTCGCCACATAATTGAAGGCTTGTAATTCTTTATTATTGAGTTCTAACTCCTTGTTACGCTTTTCTAAAGTGTTGTAATGATCTATTTCGTCTGTAATATCTGTAGTCGTCCCTAAGAGTTGTGTACGGCCTTCTGAGTTGACGGTGCTTTTTCCGTAGGCTTTAAGGTAACGGATGGTTCCATTTTTATGTATGACTCTATATACTATGAAGGGAAGATCTTTTTCTTCTTTCATTTTTTCAACTTGAGCAGAGAGTTTGTCTACATCTTCTGGATGAACAAATTGCATAAAGTTTTCTATTCTTTGTTCAAAAGAGTTAGGTTCTTCTCCCAAGAGTCGGAAAAGGTTATCAGAAAAGTGAAAAGTATCTTCTTCTACATTCCAACGCCAGCTTCCGTGTTTATTGATAACTTCAGATTGCTTTGTAGATTCTTTAAACACTTCTAACTGTTGATTTGATTTTTTAAGTTTTTCTAAGTTAGAGGTTATTTTCGCGTAAGCGGCGTACATCAAAACAAGTGTAAGTAAAATTAAACTATATAAAAATATAGGCGTAAACTTTGCATCACTTACATACTCTTTTTTTCGCTCTTTGAGCAAATCATTTTCTAGAGCAATCATATAGTTGAGCTTATTTCTAATAGCTCCCATATAATTTTTCCCTTCTTGAAAAACATCTTTGAATCGGGTTAGATTTGTTTGATCGTTTGCTGCATAATTACTAGCAACTTCGAGATTATCTAACCTTTTGTCTATTAGCACACTTAACTCCTTAAGATTTTCCTGCTGTTCAGGATTATCATTAGTTAAATATTTTAATTCTGCAAAACTGTTATTTACTTTGACACGTCCTTTGAAAAAAGGGTCTAGATATAATGAATCTTGTGTAATAATAAACCCTCTTTGTCCTGTTTCAGCATCTTTTAGATAGGATAATATTTGCTCTAACTCTACATTTACTTTGTAGGTGTGAATAACTAAATCTGTGGATTTTGAAAGGTTTGTAATGTGTTTATAGCCAAGTCCTGCTATAAAAATAATAGCAAATAGACTGACCACAAATACTACTTTGACAAACCAAGAAGATTTATATATTTTCCGAATCATCATACCTATTTTAAAGTCTTAGCAAGAAATTATCTTTATTAAGTCCGTTGGTGTGATATTGCCAATTGGTCGTCACCACTTTGGATAACACTTTTTTTAATATCTTAAAATCACTTGGTTTCTTTATATAAATATTAGCGCCTTTTATAAAGGTGTTTTCAATATCTTCTTCTGATGCAGAGGTAGAATAGATTGCAATAACAATATCCTTAAATCTTGGGTTTTCTTTAATTTCTTTCAGGCACTCCATCCCAGATTTGCGAGGCATATTTAAATCTAAAAAAAGAATATTGGGCAACATAGCATCTTCCTGATTCAAATAGTCCATCAAATAAACACCATCGTTATACGTACTCACTTTGGTTGTCATTTTTAACTCTTCAAAAGCATCTTCAAAGAACATTCTGTCATCTTCATCATCATCTGCCAATATAATATGGGTGTAGTCGTCTGCCATTTTTATAGTGTATTAGATTAGTTATTTTCTTCTCTTCGTTTTGCTATAATTCTTTGAAAAGCCGAAGGTGTAATACCTGTTGTATTTTTAAATTGTGTGCTCAGGTGTGCCACACTAGAATAATTTAATTGAAAAGCTATTTCTGTGAGACTTTTATTCTCATTGATAATGAGTTGTTTTGTGTATTCTATCTTTTGTAAGATGATAAAGTTCTCAATAGATGTGTACGTTACTTCAGAAAAAAGGTTTGATAAATACCCATAACTATGTTCTAATTTTTCTGATAGATACACAGAACTTTTTACCTGTACTTCGGTATCTGAATTGTACACCATATCTACAATGGTATCTTTTATTTTCTGAACTAAAATACGTTTATGATCCTCTACAATCTCGATTCCATAAGGAGCTAAAGCAGCCACAAACTCTTCATGTTTATGATCAGGCACTTCCTCTAAAAAAGCAACTTCTCCAAAATTTAACATCTCATACTCTAAACCTGTTGCATCTAAACAATCTTTTAATACAGTATTACACACTGTATTGAAATCAAATTTTATAAAAAGCTTCATTCTATTTGATATTGGTACGTAAAAATATACTTAAATTTTTAAGTTCGAAGGCTCGGTATACTATTAATTTATGCGTTTATCGCTTTTTTCTGATCGTTTTCCATTTTTTCAATCGGCTTCTTGCACTACTTCTTAGGAATTTATTTTCAGGTTCGCCTATTAAAAATCCAAAGGCCTTATATTCTTCAGAATGGTCACACAATATTTTTATAGTCGCTGTTATAGGAATTGCTACGACCATTCCTGCAACTCCCCACAACATAGCAAATGCGATAAGCGAGAAGATCACTATAAAAGCGTTTACACTTACTTTCCCTCCTGTCACTTTTGGAGTGATGAAATTACCTTCTACAAATTGTATAACACTAAACAACGCTAATACTCCAAAGACGTACCAGTAACTATCTTTTGTCACGAGTGCTACTAATGCTGGTAACAATGCTCCAATAACCACACCTATATACGGTATAATAAGTAATAGTGCTGCAAAAAAACCAAAGAATATGGCATTGTCAATACCTAAAAGCAACAATCCTGTGGTATTTAAAACACCAACAATCAACATTACTTTCAGTAATCCAGCCAGATAATTTTGCTGTATATGGTAAACTTCTTTTATAACTACGTTTATATAAGATTTTGACTTTTTTGCAAATAGACGGTAAGCAAAATTTCTAAGGAAACGTCTATAATATAAGAAGAAAAACAAGTAAATAGGAATAAGGACAAAATCACTAAAAATGGCTCCTGACTCAAATATAAATGTTGATATTTTATCAAAATTCCCTTTGAGAAGTTCACTAAATCCAACATTTTTCTTCAATAAAGAATCACGATTACTCACATCTAAAGACTGCTCTACAACACCTATAGCCTTTGTATATATTTCTGTAATTTTTGAGATATATTCACTCCCATTATCCATAAATTCTCTAAGCTGTGTAATAATAAGAAATACGAGTATTACCGTGAATCCAAACATGATTACAATAGAAAAAATAGTAGCAAATAACCGATTACATCTCCATTTCTTCTCTAAGAATAATTGAACCGGAAAAATCATAATTCCAAATATTGCAGCTAGCAATAATGGCATGATCAGTGGCTTTAAGATGTATAAAGCAAATACCACAGCTATAATCGCAATGATGTTAAAAGCAAAATGTGATGGAGTGTTTTTTATAGTCATCTTGTATATTAATTGAAGGTGTGTGTAGAATTATATTACAAAAATATGCTTAATTGATTTTTAAACGTTTATAGAATTTATTCCATTTATTACATGATTTATTGAAACGTACGCACCTATTATTCTGTGTAATTATCAATAATATAACAATTACCAAAAATTATATAACGCAAGGCTACTCTTACTAAATGACATTTGTAATGTCATTTGATGTAAAATGACTTTCCATTGTTTATTATTAATTTAAATCCAAACCATTATGACTCGCTGGGGTATTACTTGTTTTTGTATTTCATTAATTTCTGCTATCATTGGGTTTGGAAATTTAGATATAGCAGCAACTCATACAAGTACGGCAAAATGCGCGCTGTTATTATTTTCAACTCTCTTTTTTATTGCTGTTATTAGAGGGCGTGTCAAAAGATAAGGTTTTCTAGTTTACGCTTTCGCGAAAGCAAAAAAAGCAAAAAAAAATCCCAAAACACTCATATAAGTTTTGGGATTCATGTTGTATAAGGTTCACGCTTGCGCGGAAATGTATTATCCTTTCATTGTAGCCGTCATATACTCACGGTTCATACGTGCTATATTTTCTAGTGAGATTCCTTTTGGACACTCTACTTCACAGGCACCTGTATTGGTACAGTTACCAAACCCTTCTTCATCCATTTGCTTCACCATATTCATCACACGGTCTGTTGCTTCTACTTTCCCTTGTGGCAGTAATGCAAACTGACTCACTTTTGCACTTACAAAAAGCATCGCACTTGAGTTTTTACAACTTGCAACACAGGCACCACAACCTATACAGGTAGCCGCATCAAAGGCAGCATCTGCATCGACTTTTTCAATAGGAATTGCGTTAGCATCTTGTGTATTTCCTGACGTGTTTACAGAAATAAACCCTCCGGCGTGTTGGATACGATCAAAAGCAGAACGATCTACCATTAAATCTTTGATCACAGGAAATCCTCCTGCACGAAATGGCTCTATCGTAATGGTTTCACCATCTTTAAATTTACGCATGTGCAGCTGGCAGGTTGTTACTAGACGGTCTGGACCATGTGCTTCTCCATTAATAAACATAGAACAAGAACCACAGATCCCTTCGCGGCAATCGTGATCGAAGACAACAGGTTCATCTCCTTTATTGATCAGCTCATTGTTAAGCACATCCATCATTTCTAAGAAAGACATATCTCCATCAATCCCATCAATAGGGTATGTCACCATTTGTCCTTTAGCTTGTGCGTTTTTTTGACGCCAAATTTTCAATGTTAACTTCATAGTTAAAAGTTAAAGGTTAAAGGTTAATCGTAGCTTTTGGCTTTCTTTAAATAGTTAATATATCCATTTAATATTGCCAAACAGCTATTAACCTGTTTTTTATATTTTAAATACGCTTCTTCTGAAATATAATCCTCATCAAAAGCAGTTATAAACTGATCTAACAGTTCGTGTAATGATCCTCTTGATATTCTGCAAAATTGGATGTTTTCTTGATAATGAAAACGTCCATACCCTTCTGCTATATTGTGAGTCACAGAACGAGAGGCTCTAGGCATTTGTGACACTAATTCATATTTTTCGTAGTCTGGGAAACTGCTAATAATATCTTTTATATCGTTTCGAAGCACTCGTGCTTTTTGCCAGCACTTTAAATCTTCAAAACTTTTAATATCACCCACGCAACTTATTCCCGATTAACATTTAACAATTAACGTTTACTACTTATAGCTTCTTTGTTTTACTTCTATATTCTCATAGTTAAGCTCCTCTTTATGCAATACAGCATCTTTAGGCGCTCCTTTATATTCCCAAGCAGAAACAAACGTAAAGTTTTCATCATCACGTAATGCTTCTCCTTTTTGTGGTCCGTCTAGCTCTACCGATTCTTCACGGAAGTGACCACCACATGATTCGTTTCGCGTAAGCGCATCCTTGGCAAACAATTCTCCTAATTCAAGAAAATCTGCTACACGAAGTGCTTTTGCGAGTTCTTCATTATACTCATTCTCGGTCCCTGGTACGCGAACTTCTTTATAGAACTCTTCACGTAAAGCAGCTATCTCATCAATCGCACTCTGAAGATCTGTCGCATTACGAGACATTCCGCATTTGTTCCACATGATCTTTCCTAATTTCTTATGGAAATAATCGACTGCTTTGGTACCGTTGTTATTCACAAGGGCAGCTACTTGATCGCGAACGTTCTTCTCTGCTTCTTCAAATTCTTTGGTATCGGTAGGGATAGGTCCCGTACGGATATCGTGAGATAGATAATCTCCAATGGTATACGGAAGCACAAAGTATCCGTCTGCAAGTCCCTGCATTAATGCAGATGCTCCTAAACGGTTGGCACCATGATCTGAGAAGTTAGCTTCTCCAATGGCATATAATCCTTCTACGGTCGTTTGTAAGTTGTAATCTACCCAAAGTCCTCCCATCGTATAATGCACCGCAGGATAAATCATCATAGGGGTATTATACGGATCTTGATCTACAATTTTATTGTACATCTGGAAAAGGTTCCCATATTTTGTTTTCACCACTTCCTGTCCTAGTTTTTTAACTAGTACAGCATCGTTAGCATCTTGATGTGTCACATAGGCCTGTTCTTTCCCATAGCGCTGAATCGCATCTGCAAAATCAAGATACACGGCTTCTCCCGTTTTATTCACTCCAAATCCTGCATCACAACGCTCTTTGGCTGCTCTTGACGCTACATCACGTGGCACAAGGTTTCCGAAGGCTGGATAACGACGCTCTAAGTAGTAATCTCTGTCTTCTTCTGGGATGGCTGTTGGTTTTAATTTACCCGCTCTGATCGCTTCTGCATCTTCTTTTTTAGCAGGTACCCAGATACGTCCATCGTTACGAAGAGACTCAGACATCAATGTTAATTTAGACTGATGGTCTCCAGATACTGGAATACAGGTAGGGTGTATTTGTGTATAGCAAGGATTTGCAAAATAAGCGCCTCTTTTATGTGCTTTCCAAGCTGCGGTCACATTAGATCCCATAGCGTTGGTAGAAAGGTAGAATACGTTTCCGTACCCTCCAGTTCCTAAAACCACAGCATGTGCAGAATGACGCTCAATCTCACCAGTCACTAAGTTACGAGTAATGATTCCTCTTGCTTTTCCGTCAACTTTTACGATGTCTAGCATCTCATGACGGTTATACATTTTTATTTTTCCACGTCCTATCTGACGATTCATCGCAGAGTAGGCTCCTAATAAGAGTTGCTGTCCTGTTTGTCCTTTTGCGTAAAACGTACGGCTTACAAGCACCCCTCCGAAGGAACGGTTATCAAGTAATCCTCCATAATCACGTGCAAAAGGAACTCCTTGTGCAACACATTGATCTATAATATTTGTAGATACCTCAGCAAGACGATGAACGTTAGACTCACGACTACGGTAATCGCCTCCTTTTACGGTATCATAAAAAAGACGGTAGGTAGAATCCCCATCTCCTTGGTAGTTTTTTGCTGCATTAATTCCTCCTTGTGCTGCAATAGAGTGTGCACGACGTGGGGAATCTTGGAAACAAAATGCTTTTACGTTATATCCTAATTCTGCGAGCGTTGCCGCTGCAGATCCTCCTGCAAGCCCCGTTCCAACAACAATCACATCGATAAGACGCTTATTGGCTGGGTTGACAAGATTGATTTCGTTTTTATGTTTTGTCCACTTATCAGCTAGTGGTCCTGAAGGTATTTTTGAATCTAATGCCATAGCTTTTGTGTTTAGTTTACAAGATGATTAATGTGGTGATACAGTGCGATAAAAATGAATCCCACAGGGATCGCTATTGCCCAAACTTTTGCAAATCCAGTAAGTGCTTTAGAATATTTGTTATTGAACCCAACAGATTGGAATGTAGAAGCAAATCCATGCCATAAGTGTAGTGCTAACAGAACAAAAGAAATCGTATAAAGAATCACTCTCACATGGTTTTCAAATTTATGTGCCGTTTCTTCAAAATATCTAAATCCAGAAGCTGGGTCACTAGGATCGACTAAACCTGTCAGATCTCCCTCTACATACTTAATGGTCATTTCGTGAATCCAAAAATCATAGAAGTGTAGCCCTAAAAACGCAAGAATAACAAGTCCTGAAATAATCATATTACGTGACATCCAACTTGCATTTGTACTCCCTTTATAGCTTACATACTTTACAGGTCGTGCTTTACGGTTTTGAAGTTCTAACACAAATCCCATCACAAAATGAAAGACCACCCCAAAAATCAATACAGGTTGCAGTCCAAATTGAACTAAAGCATTGGTTCCCATAAAATGAGACCATGTATTGAACGTCTCCGGAGAAATGACCGAAGAAAGGTTAATAACAAAATGTTGTGTAAGAAAAACAACGAGAAAAAGGCCTGAAAGCGCCATAGCTACTTTTCTACCTATCGAAGATTTTAATAATCCGCTCATTAAAAAGTTGATTTAAATAATTCACACAAATGTACGGCGCAAACGTTATTTTAACAACTATACATGACAAGGAATCACGCTATTTAGAATGATTATAAGAAGTATGGAAGCTCTGTTTGACTTATTCACCAAAAGATTGACTGACAAAAAGGATACTATTAAACATTTTCAATATCTATGAACGTTTTTTAATAAAATTTTAAGGTTGAGTACGCTTTCTTACTTTGACGGAGCTCCGTATAAACTTCTTGGTTACTTTGTTTCTAGAAAGCATACTCAGAAAACCTCCACATATATTTAATATTCCTTTTGAGTCATCATACGATGCGCTTTAATCAAATTCCCTAAACCAGAGTCCATATTTTTATTTTTAAGCCAAAGCCCTGTCGTTAAGAAAGAATTCCCTGTGAAATTCTGCTCTACGAATGTTAGATTTCTACTAGGATCAATGATCATGAATCGCTCCCCATATCCATCAGTCCAAATAGTTCCCGTATCGGAAGCGATCCACCACTGATAACCAAATCCATCGTAACGCCCATAATCTATATGGTTTTCTTTAAGATTGCTGTAAGAGGTCGTACTTTCTCTGATCCAATTTTCTGAAACGACTTGCTTTCCGCCCCAACGCCCATCATTTGCTACCATCGCTCCAATTCTGGCTAGGTCTCGTGTACTCAAATACATATAGTATTGTTGATGCATTGACTTTTTCTTAGGTAAAAACCAAGGGTCTCCTACGATGACATTGTCTTCTGAAAAATCTTGCATTCCTAATGGTTTTGCTAGATGTTCTTCCATAAACTCACCAATAGAGATTTTGGTCTCTTGCATAAATATGGTTCCAAGTGCATTGGCGTCAAAATTATTCATATGAAAATAACTACCGGGCTGATGACTTCCTCTTTGAGGTCGTTGTGTAATTTGATTGTCATGTTCGCCTTGAGATGGCAAATAAATACCTGATTTTGCCATCAATAGATCTCGAATCGTAGCTGTCTTTTCTTCTTTTGTTAATGGTGTATATTCATCTATTCCTAGTTCAGCCAAGGTTTTATTGATATCAATAAGTCCTTTATCAACCGCAATTCCATATAACAAACCCATAAAGGATTTACGCATAGAGGCTGTATTCATGATTTTATCTGTTGGGCCGTACTCATAAATGATTTTTTCATTTTCAAGAATAACGATAGACCTCGGTCTTTCAGGTGCTACTTTTGGAGTTAATACATCTTTGATTTCTTCTGAAAGTGGCGTGCCAGATACCAAATCTGTTTGATAGACAAGCGAAGGATTGCTCACTCTTGGAATTATAGCATATATAAGTACGATGAGGATCAGACTTAGAATCCCACCAAGAATGATCTTTATTACTTTTTTTGATTTCATTTTGATTGATTTTTGATTGTTTTTTGATTGTTTTTTGATTGATTTGATGATGAGGGTATCCGAAAAATGAAAACAATCATTTTCTGTAATACTATACAAACAAAGGGAT
>CAYGQJ010000015.1:0-43788 GCA_964351845.1 uncultured Flavobacteriaceae bacterium
TGGCTAAAGAATCAATGAAAGCCCGTGAGGTGAAAAGAGCAAAAACAGTAGCTAAGTATGCTGAGAAACGTAAAGCTTTAAAAGAAGCTGGCGATTATGAAGCATTACAAAAGTTGCCTAAAAATGCATCTCCTGTCCGTATGCACAACCGTTGTAAGTTAACGGGACGTCCAAAAGGATATATGAGACAATTTGGTCTTTCTCGTGTTACATTCAGAGAAATGGCAAACCAAGGTCTTATACCAGGTGTTAAAAAAGCTAGTTGGTAAAATTATTAATAAGTAGAAGGTTTCGTGAAAACGAAAAACCACTACTGTAAATTCATATAAATGAACACAGATCCAATTGCAGATTTTCTAACTAGAATTAGAAATGCAGCTGCAGCAAATCACAGAGTCGTTGAGATTCCAGCATCAAACCTTAAAAAGGAGATGACTAAGATCTTATTTGACCAAGGTTACATTTTAAGTTACAAATTTGAAAAAGGTAAATCACAAGATACTATCAAAATTGCTTTGAAGTATGATGGATCTACAAAAGAGTCTGTAATAAGAGATATTCAAAGAATAAGTAAACCTGGTTTACGTAAATACGCTTCATCTACAGATATACCTCGTGTATTGAATGGTTTAGGTATTGCTATTGTGTCGACTTCGAGAGGGGTGATGACAGGAAAGCAAGCGCATCAAGCAAATGTAGGTGGCGAAGTACTTTGTTACGTTTACTAATCAGTTAAAAAGACAAAGAAATGTCAAGAATAGGTAAAAGTCCAATTACAATTCCAGATGGTGTTACTGTAAACGTAGCTGACGGAATTGTAACCGTAAAAGGAAAATTAGGTGAACTTAAGCAAGAGTTTTCAGAAATTACTATAAAAGTAGAAGATGGAACTATTACTCTTGAAAGACCTTCTGATAAAAAAGATGTTAGAGCTAAGCACGGTTTATATCGTTCGCTTATTTTTAATATGATTGAAGGAGTGTCAAAAGGATGGACCAAAGAATTAGAGCTTATTGGAGTAGGATATCGTGCAAGTAATCAAGGGCAAAAATTAGATTTAGCTGTTGGTTTTTCTCACAACATCGTTTTAGAAATAGCTCCAGAGGTAAAAGTGGAAACTGTATCTGAAAAAGGTAAAAATCCAATTGTAAAATTAACTTCTTTCGACAAACAATTAGTAGGGCAAGTAGCGGCGAAAATTCGCGCTTTCCGTAAGCCAGAACCTTACAAAGGAAAAGGTATCAAGTTTGTTGGTGAGATCATTAGAAGAAAAGCAGGTAAATCTGCATAATACATAGGTTATGGCATTATCAAAAAGTGAAAAAAGAAATAGAATTCATTTGAGAATTCGTAAGACTATTTCTGGAACTGCAGAGCGCCCTAGACTCTGTGTATATAGAAGTAACAAAGAGATTTACGCGCAAATCATTGATGATTTGTCAGGTAAAACTTTAGGAGCTGCTTCTTCTAGAGATAAAGGGATTGCTTCAGGATCAAGTAAATCTGAAACAGCAAAACTTGTTGGAAAAGCAATTGCTGAAAAGGCTGTAAAGTCAGGAGTTGAATCTGTAGTATTTGACAGAGGAGGTTACCTGTATCACGGTAGAGTAAAACAACTAGCAGAAGGCGCTCGTGAAGGCGGACTTAAATTCTAAATAAATTATGTACCAGAATTATAAAAACGTAGAGTTAGTAAAACCTAGTGGTTTGGAACTTAAAGATCGCTTAGTAGGTGTTCAACGTGTTACTAAAGTAACAAAAGGAGGTAGAGCCTTTGGTTTTTCTGCTATTGTTGTAGTAGGTGATGAAAACGGTGTAGTAGGTCAAGGTTTAGGAAAATCTAAAGAAGTTGCTTCTGCAATCGCAAAAGCAGTAGAGGATGCTAAGAAAAACTTAGTCCGTATTCCTTTAAACAAGAAGTCTATTCCTCACGAACAAAAGGGGAAATATGGCGGTGCTAGGGTATTATTATTGCCTGCTGCTGCCGGTACAGGAGTAATTGCTGGTGGAGCTATAAGAGCTGTATTGGAGTCTGTAGGGATACATGATGTATTATCTAAGAACCAAGGGTCATCAAATCCTCATAATGTTGTAAAAGCTACTTTTGACGCATTACTTAAGTTGAGAAGTGCTGAAACCGTAGCGAAGCAAAGAGGAATTTCGTTAGATAAAGTTTTTAAAGGATAAACCAAGTAGTTATGGCAAAGATAAAAGTAACAAAGATCCGTAGTGCAATTAATCGCCCTATTGGTCAGAAAAGAACCCTCGAGGCTCTTGGATTAAAAAAGATGGGCCAAGTGAAGGAGCATGAAAATACTCCAAACATTCTTGGTATGATAAATAAAGTAAGTCATTTGGTTTCTGTTGAAGAAGCTTAAATAATTAGTATAGATGAATTTAAATACTTTACAACCTGCAAAGGGTTCAGTTAAGAAAAACGATAGCCGTAGAGGACGTGGTCAGGCAACTGGTAACGGAGGAACTGCTGGTCGTGGTCATAAAGGACAAAAATCTCGTTCTGGTTATTCTAAGAAAATTGGTTTTGAAGGAGGTCAAATGCCTTTACAAAGACGTGTTCCTAAATTTGGATTTAAAAACGTGAATCGTAAAGAATATGCGGGCGTTAATTTAGATACACTTCAAGAATATGTTGAAGCTGGTCGTATTAAAGACGAGGTTACTTTAGATGTATTAATAGAAAATCGTCTTGTTGGTAAAAATGACCTAGTAAAAATATTAGGAAGAGGAGAGCTCAAAGCAAAGCTTAAAGTCACTGCTCACAAATTTACAGCATCAGCAAAACAAGCTGTTGAGGCTGTTGGAGGTGAAGCAGTAACTTTATAATTGATATAAGAGGATGAAATTTATAGATACAATAAAAAATATTTGGAAGATTGACGAGCTCAAGAATCGCATTTTGCTTACGTTAATGCTTCTCCTCGTATATCGTTTTGGTGCTCAAGTAGTATTGCCAGGTATTGATGCTTCTAAATTAGGAGGTCTTCAGGATAGTACAAGTCAAGGACTTTTAGGTTTATTAAGTGCTTTTACAGGAGGTGCATTTTCAAATGCTTCCGTATTCGCTCTTGGTATTATGCCTTATATTTCTGCATCTATTGTAGTTCAACTTATGGGAATCGCTATTCCTTATTTACAGAAACTACAAAAAGAAGGAGAAAGTGGAAGACGTAAGATTAATCAAATAACGAGATGGTTAACCATCGCTATTTGTTTACTTCAAGCTCCTGGATACTTAGCAGCATTGCCAACACTAATGGGGGGGACTGATGCTTTTGTATTAGGTCTTACTCCTACGTTCTATGTTTCATCTGTATTAATACTCGTCACAGGATGTATTTTTGCGATGTGGTTAGGAGAGAAAATTACTGATAAAGGTATAGGTAATGGTATTTCACTATTAATTATGGTAGGTATTATTGCTACGATGCCTGTCTCATTCGTACAAGAATGGGTGGCACGTGTTACTGAATCTAATGGAGGGATTATCATGATCCTTATCGAATTAGTAGTATGGTTTGTAATTATATTACTATCTGTCCTTCTTGTAATGGCTGTTCGACAAATTCCGGTTTCTTATGCGAGACGTACCGCAAGTGGTGCCTACGAAAAGAATGTTTTTGGTAACAGACAGTATATACCACTTAAGCTAAACGCTTCTGGGGTAATGCCTATAATCTTTGCGCAAGCTATCATGTTTGTTCCAGGTTTAATAGGAAGTGCTGGTTTTCTTGCAGATACAAGCACAGGACAATGGCTTCAACAAGAATTTGGTGGAAATATATTCGGATTTTGGTACAACCTTGTATTTGGATTATTGATTATTATATTTACTTACTTCTACACAGCGATTACAGTTCCAACAAATAAGATGGCTGATGATTTAAAACGTAGTGGTGGTTTTATTGCTGGGATTCGTCCTGGAAGTGAAACAGCTGAGTATTTAGATAAAATAATGTCTCAAATAACA
Organism: uncultured Flavobacteriaceae bacterium; assembly: GCA_964351845.1. Taxonomy (GTDB): domain Bacteria; phylum Bacteroidota; class Bacteroidia; order Flavobacteriales; family Flavobacteriaceae; genus Dokdonia. The sequence continues at coordinate 3,989 of CAYGQJ010000015.1, forward strand.
TTACCAGGATCTATTTTCCTAGCGCTAATTGCAATTTTTCCTGCCATTGCTCACAAGCTTATTGGTATACAACAGGGATGGGCGCTTTTTTATGGTGGTACTTCTTTATTAATTATGGTTGGTGTCGCTATCGATACAATGCAACAAGTAAATTCATACCTGCTTAACAGACATTACGATGGTCTTATGAAGTCAGGTAAAAACCGTAAAGCAGTAGCATAATGGCAAAACAAGCAGCTATAGAACAAGATGGGTCAATTATAGAGGCATTATCTAATGCAATGTTTAGAGTTGAATTAGAAAATGGCCACGTAGTGACTGCGCACATTTCAGGTAAGATGCGTATGCACTATATTAAATTATTACCTGGAGATAAAGTAAAATTAGAAATGAGTCCTTATGATTTATCTAAGGCTCGTATAACATACCGTTACTAACGGGTAAATAAGCTTGATATGAAAGTAAGAGCGTCTGTAAAGAAGAGAAGTGCCGACTGCAAAATTGTACGTCGCAAAGGCAGATTATACGTAATTAATAAAAAGAACCCTAGGTTTAAACAAAGACAAGGTTAAGAATTATGGCTAGAATTGCAGGGATAGATATCCCAAAACAAAAGAGAGGTGTAATTGCGCTAACATACATCTTTGGAATCGGTAGAAGTAGAGCTGAAGAGATTTTGGCTACTGCTAATGTATCAGAAGACAAAAAAGTTTCTGATTGGGATGACGACGAAATAGGTCGAATTCGTGATGCAGTAGGTAACTACACAATCGAAGGAGAATTACGTAGTGAAGTTTCATTAAACATTAAGCGTTTAATGGATATCGGATGCTACAGAGGTATTCGTCATCGTACAGGACTTCCATTAAGAGGTCAACGTACTAAGAATAACTCTCGTACTAGAAAAGGAAAGCGTAAAACTGTTGCAAACAAGAAGAAAGCAACTAAATAATAACTTGTAGTAATGGCAAAGCAAAGTACAAAAAAACGTAAAGTTGTTGTAGAGTCTGTAGGTGAAGCACACATCTCAGCTTCTTTTAATAATTTGATTATTTCGTTAACAAATAAAAAAGGAGATGTGATTTCTTGGTCATCTGCTGGTAAAATGGGTTTCAGAGGTTCTAAAAAGAACACTCCTTATGCTGCTCAAACTGCTGCAGAAGACTGTGCAAAAGTTGCTCACGAAGCTGGCTTACGCAAAGTAAAAGTATATGTAAAAGGACCAGGTAACGGACGTGAGTCTGCTATCAGATCTATACATAATAGCGGTATTGAAGTTACAGAAATTATTGATGTAACTCCAGCACCACACAATGGATGTCGTCCTCCAAAAAGACGTCGCGTTTAATTTTAATTTAATATCTAGAGGGAATATGGTTTGCGAAGGATTGACCTTAATTCCTAACCCCCTCAAAAAAAACTTTTTTAATGGCAAGATATACCGGTCCTAAGACTAAAATTGCTCGTAAATTCAGTGAAGCAATTTTCGGAGAAGATAAATCTTTTGAAAAAAGAAATTATCCTCCAGGACAACATGGAAACAACAGACGTAGAGGAAAAAAATCTGAGTACGCTGTTCAATTACAAGAAAAACAAAAAGCTAAATATACCTACGGTATACTAGAGCGTCAGTTTAGAAACCTATATGCAAAAGCAAATAGATCTAACGGAATTACAGGTGAAGTTTTACTTCAATTATGTGAGCAACGTTTAGATAACGTTGTCTACAGAATGGGAATTTCTCCTTCTAGAAGCGGATCACGTCAATTGGTTTCACACCGACACATTACTGTAAATGGAAGTATCGTAAATATTCCATCTTATCAAGTAAAACCTGGAGATGTAGTAGCTGTTCGCGAAAAATCAAAATCATTAGAAGTTATTTCTAATTCATTAGCTAACGCAAGTCAAGTCTATGAGTGGATATCTTGGAATAATGATAAAAAAGAAGGTACTTTTGTAGCTGTTCCTCAGCGTCTTCAAATACCTGAAAACATCAATGAGCAATTCATCGTCGAATTGTACTCTAAGTAAAATTAACTAAAGCTAGAAAACACGATATGGCAATATTAAATTTCCAAAAGCCTGATAAAGTCATTATGATTGACTCTACTGATTTTGAAGGTAAATTTGAGTTTAGACCTTTAGAACCGGGTTATGGTTTAACTGTAGGAAACGCTTTAAGACGTGTATTACTTTCTTCTTTAGAAGGTTTTGCAATCACCTCTGTACGTATAGAAGGCGTTGATCATGAGTTTTCTACAATAGCTGGAGTAGTTGAAGATGTTACTGAAATTATTCTAAACTTAAAGCAAGTACGTTTTAAAAGACAGATTGAAGAAATAGATAACGAAACTGTTACTATCTCACTCTCGGGAATAGATCAACTTACCGCTGGAGATTTTCAGAAATTTATCTCTGGATTCCAGGTCCTTAACCCAGACCTTATTATCGCAAATATGGATAAGAAGGTAAATATTAATATGGAAATTACCATAGAAAAGGGAAGAGGATATGTACCAGCAGAAGAAAATAAAAAATCAAATGCACCTTTAGGAACTATATTTACAGATTCTATTTACACACCAATTAGAAACGTAAAGTATAGTATTGAAAATTACCGTGTAGAGCAAAAAACAGATTATGAAAAACTAATCTTTGAAATTATCACTGACGGTTCTATTCATCCAAAAGAAGCTCTTACAGAAGCTGCAAAGACACTTATACACCACTTCATGTTATTTTCTGATGAACGCATCACTCTGGAAGCAGATGAGATCGCTCAAACAGAAACCTATGATGAAGAATCACTTCACATGAGACAGTTGTTAAAGACAAAACTTATTGATATGGACCTTTCGGTACGTGCTTTAAATTGTCTTAAAGCTGCCGAAGTTGATACATTAGGTGATCTTGTTTCTTTCAATAAAAATGACTTAATGAAGTTTAGAAACTTTGGTAAGAAATCATTGACAGAACTTGAAGAACTGGTAAATGTAAAAGGGTTAAATTTTGGTATGGATTTATCAAAATATAAATTAGATAAAGATTAGTTATCATTTATACGCTTTCGCGAAAGCGAATAAATAACATTAAGAAAAATGAGACACGGAAAGAAATTTAATCATTTAGGAAGAAAAACAGCCCACAGGAAGTCTATGCTTGCTAATATGGCTTGTTCTCTAATTGAACATAAAAGAATAAATACAACAGTTGCAAAAGCGAAAGCGCTTAGACAATTTGTTGAGCCTCTAGTTACAAAATCTAAAGACGATACTACACATAATAGACGTATTGTTTTTGCTCGTTTACGTCAAAAAGACGCCGTAACTGAACTTTTTAGAGAAGTGGCTGTAAAAGTTGGTGATCGTCCAGGAGGATATACTCGTATCATTAAATTAGGTAATCGTTTAGGAGATAATGCTGATATGGCTATGATCGAACTTGTAGATTACAACGAAATTTACAATGCAGGTAAGACAACTAAAAAGAAGTCTACTCGTCGTGGAAGAACAAAGAAAACTGATGTAGCACCAGTTACAGAAACGACTTCTAACGAGGAAGAATAGATCGGTAAACCTGTTACAAAAAGGTTAAATAGTATCGGGATTTACCGCAAGGTAAATCCCTTTTTTTATTTTTACATTGTTAAATTTGGCAGAATATTTGACTTAAACAAAATATAATTTAGAAATACCAAAACTATGAAGAAATTAATGATCGTTTTAGTATCCTTTATGTTTACCATAGGATATGGTCATGCACAAGCTGTTGATGCCAACAACAACGTATTAAACGCCCTGGCCACGTATGGTCCAGATGGTGCTAATATAGGTGCTTCTAGTATTGTACGTAATCCTCCAAGACCTATTGAGGGGACCGTATACTTATTTGACAGCTGGAATAATAATACACTTATTGTAACAACAACTCAAGAAAAAGTTATTAGACTTAATAGTAATATTAACTTCAATACAAAGCGTAACGCTTTTGAATCAAAATTAGACAGTGAAACAATCTTCACATTTGATTTTACAAATATTGACAAAATTATCATCAACAATAGAATATTTAAAAATATTTACTCTCCTGTGGATGGTGGCTATAGAATTTTTGAAGTGATCGCAGAGTCTAAAGACTTTGAAATTTACAAAGATTATAGTATTGATATTAGAGAGGGGAATCCTAACCCGCTTCTTGCTCGTGCCAATGATAAATATATCATGAAAGATAGCTATTATGTAAAAAAAGGAAAGTCTTTTAAAAAGCTTAGACTCAAAAAATCAGATATTCTTAAAGCCGCAGGTTCTAAATCTTCGATTGTTGAGCAATATGCAAAAGACAATAATCTTAATTTTAAAAACGAAAGAGATGTACAAAAGATTGTGAGTTATTATATGTCTTTATAGTACCAATCTCTATTACAGTTTTAAATTTAAAAGAGCTTTATATAAAGCTCTTTTTTTTGTGCATTAGCATTGTTAAGTGGTAAAATGTATATATAATATTTTATTTAGAAGAGAACAGTGGTCTTTATTGTTCAACACCTAAATTTCATATAAAACGAAATTAAGTTATGGTCTTTGTAGGAGGACTGTTTTGAATTCTCATTAATTTTCTTCTTTCTCCTTTTTGAAAAACGACTATAAAAGCAAAAGTGGGCAATCATCTAAGTCGGTATATTTGGTAATCAAGTTTAGATAATCATTTAGTGGATAATGCCAGATGTGAGTATCACTAAATTAGTAAGTGATAGCGAAGTTTAGACTGCTTTTGGGTTAAGTGAAGAGGAATTTGCTTGCGGCTGTAGATTAAGTGAAATTAAAGTGTAACTTTCTATATATGTAGTTTTTAACGAGAAAGGATAGTTCGGAGAACCTGTTACAAAAAGGTTAAATAGTATCGGGAGTTACCGCAAGGTGGATCTCTTTTTTTATTTTTACAGTATTAAAGTTTGGCAGAATATTTGACTTAAATAAAATATAATTTAGAAATACAAAAACTATGAAAAAATTAATGATCGTTTTAGTGTCCTTTATGTTTACAATTGGATACGGCTATGCACAAGCGGTAGATGCTAATAATAATGCATTAAACGCGCTTGCTACTTATGGACCTGATGGTGCAAATATTGGAGCTTCCAGTATTGTACGTAACCCTCCAAGACCTATTGATGGAACAGTGTATTTATTTGACAGCTGGAATAATAATACACTTATTGTGACAACAACACAAGAAAGACCTATTAAACTTAATAGTAATATTAATTTTAATACAAAGCTTAATGCTTTTGAATCTAAAATTGATAGTGAAACAATCTTCACATTCGATTTTACAAATATTGACAGAATTGTCATCAACAATAGAGTATTTAAAAATATTTACTCTCCTGTAGATGGTGGCTATAAGATTTTTGAAGTAATCGCAGAATCTAAAGGTTTTGAGATTTATAAAGATTATAGTATAGATATTAAAGAAGGGAGTCCTAATCCGCAACTGGGTCGTGCTAATGATAAATATATCATGAAGGATACCTATTATGTGAAAAAAGGAAAATCTTTCAAAAAATTTAAACTTAAAAAGTCAGAGATTCTTAAAGTGGCAGGTTCTAAATCTTCAATTGTTGAGCAATATGCAAAAGACAATAATCTTAATTTCAAAAAAGAAAGAGATGTACAGAAGATCATGAGTTATTATACCTCTTTATAAGGACTACAATCTGATACTATTTTCAAAATAAAAAAAGAGCTTTTTAAAAAAGCTCTTTTTTTATGCCTCACTATTTTAAGCGATATAATATATTTGCACAAATTATAATTATATGAAATATCAGTCTCGACGTCCAGCGCTTATTTTACTTGCAGACGGTACCGTATTCTATGGTAAATCTGTCGGAAATGTAGAAGGTACTTCTTTTGGTGAAGTATGTTTTAATACAGGAATGACAGGGTATCAAGAAATTTTTACAGATCCCTCTTATTTTGGTCAACTTATGGTGACTACAAATGCACATATAGGAAACTATGGCGCTACGAATGAAGAGACAGAATCTGATGGAGTTAAAATATCGGGTCTGATATGTAGAAACTTTAGCTACACCTATTCAAGGCAAGATGCACAAGAATCTCTAGAAGATTTTCTTGCTACGAATAATCTCTTTGCAATATCTGATGTAGATACAAGAGCTTTAGTCGCTTATATAAGAGATCACGGAGCAATGAATGCTGTGATATCTACAGATGTAGATAATATTGATGGTCTTAAAGAGCAACTGGTAAAGGTTCCTAGTATGAATGGCTTAGAATTAGCGTCAAAAGTATCTACAAAAGAACCTTATTATTTTGGAGATGAAAATGCAAGCGTAAAAATAGCAGCCTTAGATATAGGAATTAAACGCAATATCTTACGTAACTTTTCAAAAAGAGGAGCCTATATAAAAGTATTTCCATACGATACCTCTTATCAGGAAATGAAAGACTGGAATGCAGATGGATACTTTTTATCCAATGGACCTGGAGATCCAGAACCATTAGAAAGCGCCATTCAAGTAGCCAAAGATATTATAAATGAAGATCAACCTTTATTTGGTATTTGCCTTGGGCATCAAGTAATAGCTCTTGCCAATGGGATTTCTACGTATAAGATGCATAATGGACATCGAGGCATAAATCACCCTATAAAAAATCTAATCACAGGTAAGGGGGAAATTACCTCTCAAAATCATGGGTTTGCTATAAATAGGGAAGAAACAGAGGCCAACCCTAAAGTAGAGATCACACATGTACACCTTAATGATCATACTGTTGCAGGAATCAAAATAAAAGATAAAAACTGTTTCTCTGTACAATATCACCCAGAAGCGAGTCCTGGTCCAAATGATGCAACGTATCTTTTTGACCAGTTTATAGAAAATATTAATAAGAGTAAAGCATAGCCTAATATATTCGTTTTTAGTAACCCCTAGTATGCGAAAACGTTATCGCTACTATTTGTCAATTTTTCAGGTAGTGAGCATGACAAATTGTATCTTTCAACCACCAAAATAATTTTACTATGAGCATAATAATAGACATTCACGCAAGACAAATTTTTGACTCTCGAGGAAACCCTACTGTAGAAGTAGATGTATTTACTGAAAACGGAATAATGGGACGTGCAGCGGTACCTTCTGGCGCCTCTACAGGAGAACATGAAGCTGTAGAGTTAAGAGATGGGGGAGATGCTTATATGGGGAAAGGAGTGAAAGAAGCTGTTAGTAATGTCAATACAATCATTGCAGCAGAATTATTAGGAACATCGGTTTTTGAACAAAATTTAATAGATCAAATGATGATTGATCTTGATGGAACCCCTAATAAATCCAAACTAGGAGCAAATGCTATTCTAGGTGTTTCTTTGGCTTGCGCCAAAGCTGCAGCTGCTGAGCTAAATTTACCTTTATATAGATATGTAGGAGGTGTAAGTGCAAACACGTTGCCGGTTCCTATGATGAACATTATAAATGGAGGATCTCATAGTGATGCACCGATCGCTTTTCAAGAGTTTATGGTGATGCCAGTGAAAGCTAAAAGCTTTACAGAAGCTATGAAAATGGGAACAGAGATTTTTCATAATCTTAAAAAAGTACTTCACGACCGAAATTTAAGTACAGCGGTTGGAGATGAAGGAGGTTTTGCCCCTGCATTGGACGGAACAGAAGATGCATTAGATTCAATAAAAATAGCCGTTGAGAAATCTGGGTATTCTTGGGGAGATGAAATTATGATTGCATTAGATTGTGCTGCAGCCGAATTTTATGTAAATGGAAAATACGATTATACAAAATTTGAAGGCGATTCAGGAGTTATAAGAACCAGTGAAGAGCAAGCAGATTATCTAGCGTCACTTGCAGAAAATTATCCAATCATATCTATCGAAGATGGAATGGATGAAAACGATTGGGAAGGTTGGAAATACTTAACAGAAAAAGCGGGTGATAAAGTACAATTAGTTGGAGACGATTTATTTGTTACCAATGTAGAGCGCCTTTCAAGAGGAATAGAAAATGGAATTGCAAATTCTATCCTTATCAAAGTAAATCAAATAGGAACATTAACAGAGACGATTGCCGCAGTTAATATGGCTCACAATGCAGGCTATACCTCTGTGATGTCTCATAGGTCTGGAGAAACAGAAGACAATACGATTGCAGATCTTGCTGTGGCTCTTAATACAGGACAAATCAAAACTGGATCTGCTTCAAGATCTGATAGAATGGCAAAGTATAATCAGTTACTTCGTATAGAGGAGCAATTAGGAGATACAGCATATTTCCCTGGAGAAAAAGCATTTAAATTAAAATAACACACCATTTTATGTTGTGAAAAAAGCCTCCTTTCTGGAGGCTTTTTTATGTCATAAAATCGATTAAGTGCATATATTTAGGATAAAGTGTTGCTATTTTGAATAAATACTGATCAATATAAATTCAAAATTATATAAAAATTGAATTTATTTTACATTTTAAATAATTGATTTAAAGTATTTTATATATTATATTAACACATGTAAGAATTATCTTTCTTTTATTTTTTGTTGCTTATAGGCTTTTTGTATACATTTATCATCCAAATCAATAAGAACTTAAAAGGTAATCTACTTAGTCTACGTTGACTATCGATTAGTTGAAAGTTATAACAAGCTTAACTCAATCTTTTAAATTCTTAACTCGACGATTGTATTGCACGTTAGTGAATAAACAAGCAAAATGATTTTAAGTTGGGTAAAGAGCGGGAGATGAAGCTTCACGGCCTAATAACTCGCTCTTTTTAAGAATTATTTTTTGGTATTTAAAACACCAAAATTTAGGTTTGAAGTTGGGTAAAGGGCTTATGCTATGGTATAAGCTCTTTTTTATTTATTGCATTTTTCCAGATGATGTGATCTCAGCTAGCTATAAGAGTTCGTTCTAAAATGGACCTATTATGGATCTAGTTTTCAAGTTTTTTCTCTAGCGGAGTTTGTTTTCGCGAAAGCGTATAAAAAATCCTTTTTAGCCTCACCTGTAAAGACTTCAATTTTTAATGCTATTGGGTTCTCAGATCGCACAGGTTGTAATTCACTTTAATAATTAGTGCCTTTGCGATATTTTAAGTTTTTTTTAAGTGCTTTACCGTAGGGTAACGTAAAAAAAATCGACTGTTTTTTCGTAAATTAGCATACTTCTTAAAAAAGGAGGTAATTACCTTAAAATATTCAAAAAAAAAGCATGGCAGAAAAAGCAACGCTAACCATAGGGGATCAATCTTATGATTTTCCTATCATAACTGGAACAGAAAACGAAAAAGCAATCGACATAAAAACCCTAAGAGGAGTTACTGGGGGTGTTACAACTATTGATCCTGGATATAAAAATACAGGATCTTGTGAAAGTGCGATTACCTATCTAGATGGGGAGAAAGGGATTTTACGTTACAGAGGGTATTCTATAGAGTCACTTGCAGAAAAAGCAGACTTTTTAGAAGTAGCTTATTTGTTGATTTTTGGAGAGCTTCCTTCAAAACCAGAGCTTGATAAATTTCATGCAGATATAAAAGCTGAGTCCCATGTAGATGAAGATATGAAGAAAATCTTAGATGGTTTTCCTAAGTCTGCACACCCTATGGGCGTTTTAAGTGCGCTTACTTCTGCACTTATTGCTTTTAATCCTACCTCGGTAAATGTAGATTCTGAGGAAGATATGTACAATACTATTGTGAAGTTACTGGCAAAATTTCCAGTACTTGCATCTTGGGCGTTGCGTAAAAAGAAAAGCCAACCGTTAGATTATGGTGACAACAACCTAGGGTATGTCGCAAACCTTCATAAGATGATGTTTTCAAAGCCTAATCAAGATTATAAAGTAGATCAATCAGTGATAGATGCGCTTGATAAACTGTTAATATTACACGCAGATCATGAGCAAAACTGTTCTACCTCAACGGTAAGAATAGTAGGGTCTGCTCATGCAGGATTATTTGCTTCTATTTCAGCTGGTATATCAGCATTATGGGGGCCACTTCATGGAGGAGCCAATCAAGCTGTTATAGAAATGCTTGAGGCGATAAAAGAAGATGGAGGCGATACCAAAAAATACATGGCGAAAGCAAAGGATAAACAAGATCCTTTCCGTTTAATGGGCTTTGGACATAGGGTATACAAAAACTTTGATCCGCGCGCAAAAATCATTAAAGTTGCTGCAGATGATGTTTTAAATATGCTAGGGATTGAAGATCCAGTACTAGATATTGCTAAAGGTTTAGAAAAAGAAGCATTAGAAGATCCTTACTTCGTAGCTCGTAAATTATACCCTAATGTCGATTTTTATTCGGGCATTATTTATAGAGCATTAGGAATTCCAGTAGAAATGTTTACCGTTATGTTTGCACTAGGACGTTTGCCAGGTTGGATCGCACAATGGAAAGAAATGCGTGAGCGTAAAGAGCCTATTGGGCGTCCGCGTCAGGTGTATATAGGAGAAAATTCACGTGAGTTTATTCCTGTTTCAGAAAGATAGACATACCTAATAGATAGATATTAAAAGAGTAAGCCAACAGGTTTACTCTTTTTTTTGATATATTCACTTTCGTGAAAACATATAACCATGCACATACCAGAAATTAAAATAACGACCGAAAAAATAATAGTAGGTCTACATGAGGTAATGTCACTTTCTGAAAATACCACAGGAATGCTGTGGAAAAAATTTGGACCTAGACGAAAAGAAATAATGAATGCTGTCTGTAGCGGAAGCTACAGTATTCAGGTATACGATGAGGGGTTTGCAAGAGGAGACTTTTCACCAACGACTCGTTTTGAAAAATGGGCAGGAGTGCATGTGGATAATAAAGACAAAGTACCTTTAGGAATGGAAATCCTTACAATTCCTGCAGGAAAGTGGGCTGTATTCCAATACCAAGGTGTCACTACTCAGTTTTATAAAATGGCTCAGTATATGTATGAAGAATGGCTGCCAAATTCGGAGTATCAACTTGATCACCGACCACATTTTGAATATATGCCTCCTGATTATCTTGGGCCTATGCATCCAGAAGCACAAGAAGAAGTATGGATACCCATAAAATAATTAGTTTGTCTATACTTCTAATTAAAAAATATATTGAATTATAGAAATGTGTTTCTTTTTATTTCTTGTGATCATACTTCGAGATTAGTATCTTAGTCCAATGCTTAAATTACATGTAAAAGACGAGACTTCACGGTTGCGTGCAGTCATTTTAGGAACTGCAGAAAGCTGTGGCCCTGCACCTTCGCTAGAAGATGCTTATGATCCCAAGAGTGCATTGCATATTCAAGCAGGTACATATCCTGTAGAAAAAGATATGGTCGCTGAGATGGAAGCAGTTGCTTCTGTTTTTAAAAAGTATAATGTTCAGGTATTTCGCCCTAATGTCATCAAAGATTATAATCAGATTTTTTCTAGAGACATTGGGTTTGTTATTGACGATAAATTTATAAAAGCAAATATACTCCCAGATCGAGAACGAGAAATTGAGGCCATACAATATGTGTTAAATCAAATACCATCGACACATATTTTTCGCTTGCCAGAAGATGCACATGTAGAAGGAGGTGATGTCATGCCCTGGGGAGATTATATTTTTGTAGGCACCTATACAGGAGATGATTATGCTGATTTTATTACTGCGAGAACCAATAAAGAAGCAGTTCAATATTTAGCAGCACTATTTCCCAAAAAAAAGGTAGTCTCTTTTGAATTGCGTAAACACAATACAGACCCCAAAGAAAACGCACTTCACCTAGATTGTTGTTTTCAACCCGTAGGAACCGATAAAGCCATTATTCATAAAAATGGTTTTCTTAAAGAAGAAGAGTATGAGTGGTTGGTAAATTTATTTGGAAAAGAGAATCTCTTTGAGATTTCTAAAGAAGAAATGTATCATATGAATAGCAATGTTTTTAGCATTGCCCCAGATGTTGTGATTTCTGAAAAAAACTTCACACGTTTAAATACGTGGTTACGATCTCATAATATCACCGTAGAAGAAGTTCCTTATGCCGAAATAGCAAAACAAGAAGGCTTATTGCGTTGCAGTACGCTCCCGCTGATTAGAGATTAAAGATTAAAGAGATAAATAAGAGAATGGAAACCGTTTTACCTAATAAGTAAAACGGTTTTTTTATGGATGGACTTTTACTTTTGAAGCGAGTTCCTTTGCTCTATCTGTAACCGTCTTGATATTCCCGCCTAAGCTGTCGTAAGTAACGACAACACCCATACGTCTGTGAGGTCTTGAGCTCGGTTTTCCGAAAAGTCTAAAGTCAGATTTTGTAGCACTTGCCACAAGTTCAATACCTTCAAAAGTAGGATTGTCAGAGTGCTCACTAGCAAGGATAACGGCACTAGCGCCTATACGTTCTTGTGTAATTTCTGGAATAGGTAATCCTAAGACAGCACGCAAGTGTAGTTCGAATTCATTAAAATTTTGTGTGTTTCCTAAAGTGACCATACCTGTATCGTGAGGTCTTGGTGAGAGTTCAGAAAAATAAACACCATCGTCGGCTATAAAAAATTCAACACCCCATAAACCAGCACCTCCTAATGCGGCCGTTACTTTTGCGGCCATATCCTGTGCGGTTTGTAGGTGCTCAGATTGCATAGCGGCAGGTTGCCAACTTTCTTGATAGTCGCCTCTTTCTTGTCTATGGCCAATAGGAGGGCAGAAAAGGGTGTTACCTGCTCTTTGTGTTACGGTTAGGAGTGTAATTTCATAATTAAAATTTACAAATCCTTCTACAATCACTTCAGCGACATCTCCACGGGAGCCTTCTTGCGAATAGTCCCATGCTTTTTGAATATCGGCTTCGGTTTTGATCGTGCTTTGCCCTTTTCCGCTGGAAGACATGAGTGGCTTTACCACGCAAGGCATCCCAATTTCTTGTACTGCTTCTGATAACGCTTTCGCGGAAGCGGCATACCTATAATCAGCCGTTTTCAAACCAAGTTCTTTGGCAGCTAGGTCCCGTATAGATTTACGATTCATGGTATAATTAGCAGCTTTTGCACTTGGAATCACCGTATATCCTTCCTTTTCATACGCATAAAAACGCTCCGTGCGAATGGCTTCTATTTCGGGAACAATATAATCGGGTTGGTGCTTTGCAACCATACGGTCCAAGGCTTCGCCATCCAACATATTAATCACTTCAAACCCATGTGCCACCTGCATAGCGGGGGCATTGATATAGCTGTCAACAGCGATCACAGTTTGCCCTAAACGTTGTGCTGCGATTACAAATTCTTTACCAAGTTCTCCAGAACCTAAAAGGAGTATTTTAGCCATATTGTTGTATATTTAACTAACTAATTGATCTATTGTGTGATGAGGCTAAAACTACTTTTTTTACTATTGATGATTTTTCAAATTTCGCATAGCCAGATTGCTAAAATACAATTTATCCATAACGCTCCCGATATTTCTATCACAGAAGTTGATGTCTATGTAGATGATATTCTTGTGGTGGATAACCTTGCTTTTAAAACAGGATCTGCATTTATAGAGGTCCCTTTTGATGGGAATATGGCGCAGATTTCTATTTCAAATGCTACAGATGAAAGTGATGTTTTCGTGTCTCTAGAGCGTATGCTGGTGGATCAAGAAAATTATTATGCGGTCATTGATGGCATTTTAGATACTGATGCCTATACAGACGTTGAACCTTTTGGAATCTACGTATATGCAGGGGCGCAATTAGAAGCCATAAATATTGGCGCTCTTGATATCCTTGTCCATCATGGCGCTATTGGTTTTGACCATACATTAGATGTTCAGGGTACGCAGATATTGGCATTTCCATTAGAAATGGCAAGAACTCTTTCGTTTTCAGAATATTCAGATGAAGTAGATGGTTTCCCATATTCTATGTGGGAAAGTCAAGGAGATATCGCTGTAGAAATTGGTGATTATGGCGGTAATATAGGTGGGGGGTTGCTTTCTGATTTTGAATTCAATTTTAACTTTGAATTACCTTCTGAAAGTGTAGACCTAGAAAATCAAGCCATTCTTATGTTACTTTCTGGCTTCCAGAATCCAGAAGTTAATAATGATGGACAGCCTTTTGATGTTTTCTATCTGACACCAGAAGGTGGTGATTTTAGATCTGCTACCTTAAGTGTTGATGATATTACGGTATCATCAATGATAGTATATCCAAATCCAGTTCAAGAAATGTTAACTATAAAAACGTTTTCTTCTCAAGCTAAAGGAGCTCTATATGACGTGCAAGGTAGATTGATTTATGAAAATATTTCTATAGATAATACAACAACTATTGACTTGAGTGCCCTAAAATCGGGAGTTTATTTTCTGCAACTAACAGACCAAAATAATAATGCGTCTACCGTGAGACGCATTATTAAAAAGTGATAGACTGTTTCTTTTGTAAACCGTGTTATACGCTTTTGCGAACTTTCCTGCCGGTAGGCAAGAGCGTGCTCTTATTTTTTACTAGCCATCCAAGTATTAATCTTATCCTCTAGAAGTGCCAAGGGAATACATCCCGTTTCTAACACTTCTTTGTGGAATTCTCTAATATCAAATTGATCACCCAAGGTTTCTGTGGCTTTTGCTCTGAGTTCACGTATTTTTAATTGCCCTATTTTATACGACAACGCCTGTCCTGGCATTGCCATGTAACGCTCAATTTCTGAAGTGATACCCGCTTCGCTTTCAGCTTCATTATCTAGGCAATATGCAATCGCTTTTTCTCGACTCCAGCCTTTGGTGTGAATTCCAGTGTCAACGACAAGTCTCACAGCACGGTGCATCTCTGCGCCTAGCATTCCAAAAAGTTGATAAGGGTCTGTATACAATCCAAGTTCAGATCCAAGAGATTCTGTATATAATGCCCAGCCTTCACCGTAGGCACTGTACCATAAGGTTTTTCTAAATTGAGGGAGTTCTGTATTTTCTTGCGTAAGCGAAATCTGGAAGTGATGCCCAGGTATAGCTTCATGTAAAAACAAAGATTCATCTGAGTATACGTTGTATTTTGACGCATCAGGAATCGGTGTGTAGAATATCCCAGGGCGTGTCCCGTCTAAAGACCCTTGATTGTACTCTGCGCTAGCAGAATTTTCTCTAAAAGCTTCCGTACGTCTTACCTCAAAAGGTGTTTTGGGTTGTAGGCTAAATAATTCATCTACTTTAGGTTTCATCGTAGCGTGCATTTTATTAAAGTTTGCGATGATTTCTTCTGGTGTAGAAAAAGGCATAAGCTCTTCATTGGAGCGCACAAAGTCAAAAAAAGCTTTAAGATTTCCTTTAAAACCAACTTGTTCTTTTATTTTTTCCATTTCCGTACGGATACGTGCTACTTCACTGAGTCCTAGCGTATGAATCTCATCAGCTGTCATGGTTGTCGTGGTGTAGTATTTTATGGCAAAGTTGTAATAGTCAGATCCGTTAGGTAAATCGTTATACCCAGACGAGTCACGACCCGCTTCCATGTATTCATTTTTTAGAAAATCAGCCATATTTCTGTAGGCAGGAATGATTTTGTCTTGAATCATTGCAGTGTACGCTTCGGTAATGGCTTTTTGATCTTCTTCAGAAATACTTTCTGGAAAATTAGTGACAGGTGTGTAGAATAGGTTTGATGTTACATCAGGTTGTGCTAATGCCTCCATCTGTGGGATTACTTTTACGATCAATGATTTAGGAAGGACAAAGCCTTCTTTCATTCCTTGTCTCATATTCTTTTCAGCACTAGAGAACCAAACAAGGTATTGATCTACACGTGTTTGCCAGTTTTTGTAATCTTCTGCGGTTTTAAAAGGTTGCGCACTCGCACCACTCGCTAACTGGCCAAACATTAAATGTGGAGACCACATTTGATCTATAGGCATCAAGTCTTTCTTATACGTTAAACCTTCAAGATTTATATCACAATCCCATTGTAAAATAGCTTTGCTTAATTTTTCCGTATCTGTGAGCGATGCATCTGGATAGTTTGATAATTGAGCCTTGTAGGATTCATAGTATTCTTTTACCTTGGCTTTATACGCTGGTGATAATACATCTGGAAACTGGTCATTATACCGATTGTCTCCAGCCATGGTAGCACTGAGGGGATTGAGTTTGAGTCCGTCTTCATAATAGGTGTCAAGTAATTCTGCAAAAGGTGTTACAGCAGTTTCTTTTGAGGTGTCTGGTGTTGTTTCTTTTTTACAAGAAATTATAAAGACGGTCATTAGGCAAAGAAATGTGATTTTTTTCATGAGATATACGCTTTCGCGAAAGCGGAAACAACATCCACTTTTGCTTCATTAGTAAAGTCATAAAGATACGAGTCTTCAATCAATTTTTCTAGTCGCTTATAGGTGTGAATTGTCTTGCTAAAAATGCTTTTCGGGTATTCCTTTATACTCGAAGTATGTATCAATAGCTCTTGAAAAGAATGATTTTAGGTTAATTTCCGGCAAAGGGAGTTCCGAAAATACCAACAGCGAGTTCTGACCATAGGAGGAATAACAGAATAACAACACTAATAATAATCAAAGTACGATACTTTTTAGGGATTAATTTCCTCTGAATATAATTGATGATAAGCCCAGTACTCATGAGTAGGACTCCTGCTATTATGAAATCCATTACGTTCCAATTCACCTCACTTGTAAATTGCATGGCAATAAGAGGGATCATTAAGAGGATCCCAGTGATGAGAAAGATGATATGATTTCTTTTGGCTTTTATCACTATATTAAAGATAGTGATTTTGTAACTGAATGAAAAAGCCTCCTTTATGACAAAGGAGGCTTTGATGTTTTGCATATTTGGCTATTCACTTTCGTGAAAGCATACTATGATTAAGAAACTGCGTCTTTAATACGTTTTATAGCTTCTGTAATTTGTTCTTTACTTGCAGCATATGAGATTCGGATAGAATTTGGATTGCCAAAAGCAGCTCCTGTTACCGTAGCGACATTAGCGTATTCTAATAAGTACATAGCAAAATCTGACGCATTTTGAATGGTAACTCCATTAAATGTTTTTCCAAAAAATGCAGTGACATCTGGAAACACATAAAAAGCACCATCAGGATTGTTACATACAAACCCATCGATGTCATTAAGGAGATTAAGAATGAGCGTACGTCTATTCTTAAATTCATCAATCATGTATTGTACTTTGCTTGGGTCGGCTTCTAGTGCCGTAATCACGGCACGTTGTGCGATACAGTTAGCACCACTGGTGATTTGACCTTGCATTTTATTACAGGCTCGTGCAATTTCTGTAGGGCCTCCTATGTATCCAATACGCCATCCAGTCATTGCAAATGCTTTGGATACACCATTTACAGTAACCGTACGATCATACATATCAGCAAATTGAGCCATGCTTGTGTGCCCGCCTGCATAATTAATATGCTCATAAATCTCATCACTTACCACCGTTATTTGTGGGTATTTAACAAGAACATCGGCAAGTGCCCGTAATTCTTCTTTACTATACACAGAGCCAGAAGGGTTACATGGAGAACTATACCATAACATTTTTGTTTTTGGTGTAATTGCTGCTTCCAGTTGTGCTGGAGTCATTTTAAAATCGGTGTCTATAGAGGTTTTTACTTCTACAGGAACACCTTCGGCTATTTTTACGATATCACTATAGCTTACCCAGTATGGACAGGGTAAGATGACTTCATCTCCAGGGTTTAAAACGACCAAGGCAACGTTGGCTAGTGATTGTTTTGCTCCAGTGGATACTACTATTTGAGAGAGATCATATGTAAGATGATTATCACGCTTAAATTTTGTGATAATCGCATTTTTGAGTTCTACATATCCATCAACAGGTGAATAGGAGTTGTAATTATCATTGATGGCTTGTATCGCTGCATCTTTGATAAAATCTGGCGTGTTAAAATCAGGTTCTCCAAGACTTAATCCTATAATGTCTTTTCCTTCGGCTCGAAGTTCTCTTGCTTTTGCTGCCATGGCAAGTGTGGCAGATGTTGCCATGCTTACTACGCGATTAGAAAGTACGCTCATTCTGTATTGATGTAATTAGATAGTGGTTGTCATTTATTTTTTATGCGGTTGCATTTGCTGGTGGCATTCCCATTTCACGTAAGTGGCGAAAATGCGCTATAATCGCTTTACGAGTCGTTTTGTACTCAAAGTATGGTAAGTTAAACTCATTTGCGGTTTCTCTTACAATTTTACTAATCTTCGTGTAATGCACGTGACTTATGTGTGGGAAGATATGATGCTCTACTTGGTGATTTAACCCTCCAGAAAACCAATTCATGATACGGTTCTTCGTAGAGAAATTTACAGTCGTAAATAACTGATGTATCGCCCATGTATTTTTCATCGTTCCTGTTTCATCAGGCAATGGCATATGTGCCTCTTCTACCATGTGTGCTAATTGGAATATTAAGCTCAAAATCACGCCAGCAGTGTAGTGCATAATAAAGAAACCTAATAGTACTTTCCACCAAACAATATTTGAAAATATAAGCGGAATCACAATCCACATGCTTATATAGATCATTTTAGTGATCACTAAAGTACTCCATTGCTTCCTAGGGCTTTGTATTTTACCGTAAGA
Source organism: uncultured Flavobacteriaceae bacterium (assembly GCA_964351845.1). Classification (GTDB taxonomy): domain Bacteria; phylum Bacteroidota; class Bacteroidia; order Flavobacteriales; family Flavobacteriaceae; genus Dokdonia. Next base: position 22,603 of record CAYGQJ010000015.1, read on the forward strand.
TAATTTACGTTTAATGTAACGCTTCATTTGTGTAATATCTGCTGTAATTACCCAGTTAATCGTAAGAAGTCCGTACAAGATAAAAGAGTAATAATGCTGAAATTTATGATGCTTACGCCAGTCACCATGTTTAGAAAAACGTAATACACGCCCAGCCTCCATATCTTCATCATGCCCATGAATGTTTGTGTAGGTATGGTGAAGTACATTATGCTGTACTTGCCAGTTGTATACATTACCAGCTAATATGTAAATACTTCCTCCCATGAGTTTATTTACCCATTTTTTACTTGAGAAAGAGCCATGATTTCCATCATGCATCACATTCATTCCTACGCCAGCCATTCCTACGCCCATAACAAAGGTTAAGAGTAGTTGAACCCATCCTGGCATATCTAATGTTAAGAATAAGAAATAAGGAACAAGGTACATAGAGAACATCACAATGGCTTTGCCATATAGCTTCCAGTTACCCGTACGTTTTATGTTGTTTTCTTTGAAATACGTGTTTACACGCTTGTTCAGAGTTCTAAAGAATTTTGCAGAATCTGAGCGCGAAAATTTAATTGTGGTTTCCATAATCATTTAAAATAGTGCCTTTTAAGTTGTACACTCCAGAAGGCATAATTGTTATTGTTTTAAGGGGGTAGCTTTTTGAAAAGCGGAAACTCAAAACTTTTTACACAAAAATAATGATATATTCCGCAATCGGAGGGGTCTTGTGTGAAAATTAACGTGTAATTTGGGTACTTTTGCCTAATATACTCATACGAATGAATATCATCACAAAGTACTTTCCGAATCTGACGGAAGCGCAAATAGCGCAATTTGAAACGCTCAAGGTTTTGTATAAAGACTGGAACCTTAAAATTAATGTGGTGAGTCGTAAAGATATAGATGAGATATATCTGCGTCATGTACTTCATTCTTTGGGGATTGCGAAGGTGATGGAATTTAAGCCTGGTGCTCAGGTATTGGATGTAGGTACTGGGGGTGGTTTTCCGGGTATCCCCTTGGCTATTTTATTTCCTGAAACACAATTTCATTTGGTGGATAGTATTGGTAAAAAGATTAAAGTCGTAGATGAGGTAGTCGCTGGGCTTGGCCTTACCAACGTAAAAACAACAAATGATCGTGTAGAGAATGTCCCAGGGCAGTATGATTTTATTGTCAGTAGGGCAGTCGCTCAAATGGAAACCTTTGTGCGTTGGGTACGAAATCATATAAAAAAGAAAAGCACACACGAACTCAAAAATGGGATTTTATACCTTAAAGGAGGTGATCTGAAAGAAGAGCTTGCAAAATTTACGACCGCTCAAACTTTTGAGCTAACCAAGTATTATGAAGAAGACTTTTTTGAAACCAAAAAAGTAGTATATCTCCCTATGAAATATAAAGGGTAATTCTCTGGTGTTTTTAACTATTTGATAATTAGCGTTTTTAAAATTAATTTAAAAAATAATTATTTTTTTTATCCATCAGGCAACCTTTTTTAAAAAGGGTGCGTCTATACATATAGAAACCATCTTAAGAATTGATGAAAGTCATACAATTTACAAACGAAAAACAACTTATTAAAAAGGCAATTAAGCAGGATCGAGCTGCTCAAAGGCGTCTCTATGAGTTGCATTCTCCAAAAATGCTAAGTGTTTGTAGATACTATGTAAAAGATATTCATCAAGCAGAAGAGGCCATGTGCAATGGGTTTTTAAAAGTATTTACACATTTATCTAGTTACAAAGGGGAAGGAAGTTTTGAAGGATGGATTCGAAGAATTATGGTAAGAGAAAGTATTTCTTATTTGCGAACTGTCAAGAAATTATATTTTTCTGAAGATGGAGATTTTGAAACAGGAGACAGTGTAAATAATATTAAAGATGAATTAGACGTATCTCACATACAACAGCTCATCGATGGGTTGCCAGAAGGATACCGCGTTGTTTTTGTAATGTATGCCATTGAAGGCTATAAACATCAAGAAATAGCGAAGTCACTAGGGATATCCGAAAGTACGTCAAAGTCACAATTATTCAAAGCACGTAAGCTATTACAGTCGAAGTTAAACGCACAAAATAAATTAAGTTATGGCACCGATTAAGCTAGAAGATAATATGAAAGAGCGTTTAGAAGAGCGCACGATCGAGCCTACCATGGCGGCTTGGGATCGAATCTCTTCAAAGCTTGATGCAGAACAAGGAGTTCAAAAGAGTAAACGTGTCTTATGGATGTCTATCGCCGCTAGTTTTGTGGGTGGAGCACTCGTCACTTTATTCTTATTTCAAAATATGGATACAGATACAACACCAGTATTGGTTGATGCGAATGAAACGCCTGTATTTGTAGATCCAACTGAAGAAGCGCAGCCAGTAGATACTAATAATAATGAAACACTTCAAGAAGTAAAAGAAGCAATTGTTTTAGAGCAAAAAGCTGCCAAAACTGAAGAATCGGTAGCAAAAACAAACCTAAACACTCAGAATGATTCAGCAGTAAAAAGCAGTGTAGCTGTTCAAGAAATTTTAAATACCAAAAAGAATTTTAAAAATAATCAAGAAAAAGAGATCACAATAGAAGCGACTGATCTTGCTGTTACAATAGAAAATGAAAAGGCTGTAAAGAAGGAGTCCGCTTTCGCGAAAGCGGAAACCCAAATAAAAGAAGCTGTGGTTGCTCAAGTAGAAAACCCTAATGCAGCTATAGACGCAGAGATAGATGCGCTTCTGAAAAATGCACAACGAGAAATTATAAGCAACCAAACATTTAATCAAAAAACGAACACTGTAGATGCAAACGCTCTACTTCTAGACGTAGAAGCAGAGGTAGCTCCCACATCTTTTAGAAACAAAATCTTCGAGGCAGTAATTGATGGTTTTGAGAGAACAAAAGATGCTGTGGTCAACAGGAATAATTAAAATTAATTCATCAATTCACTTTTGAAAAGCTCTTATCAAGCAACATTTTCAAAAGTATAAAACACACAATTATGAGGAAAATAATAGGTTTCGCCCTCGTGGCGAGCATGGGATTCTTTGGTCAAAACGTACATGCTCAAGACACATCAGAAGCAACAGAAACACAAGCTCAAAAAGAATATAGACTTGAAAAAGAGCAAGAAAAAAGAGAGCGTATTGAGAGCCTAAAACAGAAAAGAGCACAAGCTATTGAGTTTGAAAAAAACCAACTTAAAGGGAGGGTGAGTTACGTTAATAAGCGTGTTGAAAAAGGAAAAATGACTCCTGAAGAAGCAGAAGCTAAAAAGAAAGAATACGCAGAATATACAGCTAAGAATATAGATAATAAAACAACTATTATTGACGCAGAGATAGCCCTAGTAGAGCGTAACGGTGTTATGGATAACGGAGCACAAGTGTCTATAGGATTTGGAGCTGAAGACGGGGAAGGAAGAAGAATTTTTGGAGTTGCTTTCGATAATGGTGAAGGCAAAAATAGAACAAATCATTATAGACGTACGCGCTCTGACTTTGTGTTTGCTTTTGGACTTAATAACGCCCTAGCAGATGGGAGATCTTTGGAAGATTCTCCATACAAAGTTGCAGGAAGTCGTTTTGCAGAGCTTGGTGTTGCTTGGACCACACGAGTGTTTGAAAACAGTGGCTGGTTACGCTTTAAATATGGACTTTCATTTCAGTTTAATGGGTTGAAACCAACTGATAATAGAATCTTTGTAAGAGATGGGGATCAGGTAGTGCTTCAGGAATTTGAGAGTAACTTAGATAAAAGCAAATTTCGATTAGGAAACTTAGTCGTTCCTGTGCATTTTGAATTTGGGCCAGCAAAAAGACGAGGCGAAGGAGATGATATTCGTTTTTCTACACACAATAAGTTTAAAATAGGTGTAGGAGGGTATGCTGGACTCAACCTTGGAACGATGCAGAAGTTAAAATTTGACAATGCAGAAGGAAATGATGAGAAGTTAAAGCAACGTGGCGGATTCAATACGAATAGTTTTGTATATGGACTAAGCGGTTATCTGGGCTATGATAATATAGGGTTGTATATTAAGTATGATCTCAACCCTATTTTTAAAGACAACCTTGTAGAAGAACGTAATATTTCACTAGGTCTTCGTTTTGATTTGGATTAAGTGCTAAGAAACTAGATAGCAAGTTGAAGGAACCCCGCTGTATGGCGGGGTCTTTTTTTGTTATAATTGCGCGTATAGTATTGTTGGTTTTTCTATAATATGCTTTCGCGAAAGCGGAATCATTTCTATGTAAAATAAAACTTAAACTGTAACAATTCATTAATAAAGCGATCACTATATAAACCATTTTATTATGAAAATCACAAAACCATTCTTGTTGATCTTTATGATCTTTCCATTTTTTGTTTATTCCCAATCTCGTTTTTCAAAAGACCCATTACAAGCTCAATTTGTAACTGAAGATGTAGATAGCTTTTGGAGGGCTTATGATATATGGAAAAAAGAAGGGGGGAATCCGTTTAAGGAGTATATAGAAAATGGAACTTTAGGCGTAAAAGGATTTCTTGAAAACCGTATTGAAAATGCAGATTCTTTGCTAGCTATGGTCAAGCGTAATGAGCAAAAATACCTTGACCGAAGAAATTCATTACAGGGTTTAGCAAAAAAAAGAAAACAAATTCAAGCCGCTTATGCTTCTTTCAAATATTGGTATCCAGAAGTTCAATTTCCTCCAGTGTATTTTGTGATAGGTCGTTTTAATAGTGGAGGTACAGTTTCAGAAGATGGGATCATAATAGGAGCAGAAAAGTTGTCTAGTCTAGATTGGATAAAAGAACTAATTACACATGAGTTGGTTCATTTTCAACAGAAATATGGAGGGCCTGATAATCTGCTTAAACAATCGATAATGGAAGGCAGTGCAGATTTTATTGCAGAGCTAGCTTCTGGTGAGCAAAATAACTCTGATGCATTTATGTATGGAGAAGCACATGAAGATGAGCTCAAAAAGGAATTTGCACTTTTAATGGAAGGTGATGACAATACAGATTGGTTATATTCAACAAGCGGAAAAGATAATCGACCCAATGACCTAGGATACTGGATAGGCTACAAGATAACCGAAGCTTATTGGGAAAAACAAACAGATAAACATAAAGCCATGCAGGATATTATGCATGTAAAAGATCCTAAAGGATTTTTGTTTAAAAGCCACTACTTAGATGATGCCATAACCATTGTAAGTCGTATGTCTGAGGTAGATAAAACAATTCTTAAATATAAAGTTAGCAAGGAGACATTTCCTATTAAAATCATTATAAGAGTGCCTAATGCGACTGATGAGGTGTATATTTCAGGGTATCAGCCCCAATTGGGAAATGCACAACCCGATAAAGTAAAGTTTGAAAAAGTAGATGAGTACACGCGTATTCTTGAGGTAAAAGTGCATTCACCTGCTCATTTTGTTTTGACAAATGGAAGTTGGAGTGGACTAGGAGTTGTAAAAGGTATCCAGCCTTATGAAACAATTACGGTACTTCCAGAAAAAGAATCCCAAATTACATACGAAGTTACACGTTGGGTGTCGTGGGAATAGAATAAATATTTACCACAGGTAGGCTCCTGGCTGCCGGCGAGGCAGGTTTGCGAAAACGGAATCTTCTTTACTCGCAGTTTTTCTAATCTATCATCTAGGTTTTTCCTATTTTTACAGACTAACTCTTTTTAAAAAATTGATCTCAAGAGAAACCATAGACAAAGTTTTTGAAACTGCTCGTGTAGAGGAGGTGATCGGAGATTTTGTAGTGCTCAAAAAGTCAGGAAGTAACTTCAAAGGACTCAGTCCTTTTTCTGATGAGCGTACACCTAGTTTTATGGTATCTCCTGTAAAGCAAATATGGAAAGATTTTTCGAGTGGAAAAGGAGGGAATTCTGTGGCATTCTTAATGGAGCATGAGCATTTTACCTATCCTGAGGCCATTAAATACCTTGCGAAAAAATACAATATAGAGGTAGAGGAAACGGAGCAAAGTGACGAGCAAAAGGAGCAAGCTACTGTTAGAGAAAATCTATATGTGGTGAGCGAGTATGCGCGGGATTATTATCATCAAACGTTACTGAATTCTGAGCAAGGAAAAGCCATAGGAGGAACGTATTTTAAAGAGCGTGGTTTTACAGCAGATACGATCAAGAAATTTGAATTAGGGTATAATCCTGACCGATGGGATGCTTTTACAAGTGAAGCCTTGCGAAAAGGATATCAATTAGAGTTTTTAGAAAAAACAGGACTTACCATTGTAAAGGAAGAGAAGCAGTTTGACCGTTTTAAAGGACGCGTTATGTTTCCTATTCACTCGATGAGTGGGCGTGTTCTTGGGTTTGGAGGGCGTATTTTAACCAATGATAAAAAAGCAGCAAAATACCTGAATTCACCAGAGAGTGATATCTACCATAAAAGTAAGGTGTTGTATGGTATTTATTATGCAAAGCAGTCTATCGCTAAAGAGGATAATTGCTACTTGGTAGAAGGGTATACGGATGTCATCCAAATGCATCAATCTGGAATAGAAAATGTAGTGTCTTCCTCAGGAACGGCCCTCACACCAGAACAGATCCGATTGATCAATCGACTGACTAAAAATATTACGGTACTTTTTGATGGGGATGCAGCAGGACAAAGAGCTGCAATACGCGGTATTGATTTAATCCTTGAGCAGGGGATGAATGTAAAAGTGTGTTCTTTTCCTGAGGGAGAAGATCCGGACAGCTTTTCGCGAAAGCATAACAAAGAAGAAATCCTTTCGTATTTTAATACAAATGCAAAAGATTTTATTCAGTATAAAGCCAATCTTCTTGTAGAAGAAGCCGCGGGAGATCCTATTAAGAAAGCGAGTACGGTACGAGATATGGTAGAAAGTATCTCAAAAATACCGGATACTATCAAACGGGAAATTTACGTGCAAGAGTGCTCTCGTATTATGGAGATTTCTGAGTCAGTATTGTATAATACGCTCGCTCAAATTCTCAATAAAAATAAGAAAGAAGCTGTAAAGAAGGATCATACAGCTGGTGCTGCAGAGTCACTTTCTAAAGTGCCAGATCAAATACCGAATCAAATAGAAAAGACAGATGTTCTCTACGAACTTGAACGTAAGTTGATAGAGGCTTTGTTGTTGTATGGAGACGTAGAAGAAGATTTTGAAGACCTTGTACTTAAAGAAACAGACGAAGGGGTTTTAGAGTTAGAGCCTGTCGTAAGTAAAGCAAAAGTTTTTGAAAAAATTTATCTTGATTTACAGGATGATGAGGTAGCATTTACAAATGATCTGTTCAGATCACTGTATCCAAAAATTATAGAGCGATTACATCAAGATGAAAATTTTAAGATAGAAACGTTTATCAATGAATTAAACGGTGAAGAGTCCTCAGAAATTTCTAATATTATTCTTAGTTACGAGAAATATACATTGCATAGATGGGTAGATAGGGAGGTGTATGTAAAAACTCGAGATAAGTCTATAGCGCAATTTGTATCAGAAATAGTGCTGAGTTTACGAGGATATCTCATTTCTAAGAAAATCAATAATTTATCTACAGAGGTATCAAGTACAGATAGTAATAGTGAGCTCTTAAGTGATATAAGAGATTATATAAATCTTAAGAAGTTGATTCATGAAAAGTTAGGCAGGGTGTTCTCTGCAAAAACGCCTTAAACATTGGTTAAATACTCGTGTTGTTTTGCAATAAACGGGCGTGTTTAATTAACTCGGCTACATTTTGAGCTTCTAGTTTTTTTAGCAAACGCATTTTATACGTACTCACTGTTTTTTCGTTAATATTTAAGTTGGCAGCGATTTCTTTGTTGCGTTTTCCGTTAGATAGAAGATTAAGCACTTCAATCTCTCTACTCGATAACTTCATGTATTTATAGGCAAGTCCTTGTGTGGTATTTCCATCACTTATGAGTCGTTTGCTTAACGATTCATTTAAGTAAATACCACCACGTTGTATCTGATTTATTGCGTCAAGAACACGTTGTATAGAGGCTGTTTTTGAAACATAACCAGCCGCGCCATATTTAATGGCACTAAGGGCATACATCTCTTCAGGATGACAACTGAGCACAAGAATTTTTACGTGAGGAAATTCTCTTTTGATCGCTTTTATCGCTGTAATACTATTAAGATTAGGGATATCTATTTCAAGTATTAGAATATCCACTTCGGTTTTGGTGAGTACTTTTAATAAATCATTTCCGTCGCTTATGGTGCTAATGACTTCATAATTTCCTTCGTTGTTTAAAATTGAGGTAATCCCCTTTCTTGTGATAGGGTGATGGTCCGCAATTAGAACTTTGTCCATAGAATATGTGTTTCAATATGTTACAGAACAAGTCATTTAAGGGGGGAACTTGTTTAGGGTTCCCGAATTTACAAAGAAAAGAATCGGATGTAGTGATTTTTAATTACAATTCGATAAAACGTTTATTTATGTAGATGAACGGGTATTTCACAGACTGGTATGGGTAACATTTTGTGTTGGTTTGCATTATTTAGTTTTTTGTAGAGCGAAAAAACACGCTTTTCTTCACCATCAAAATCACTGTCAATTTTTCCTATTTCATCTTGAAGCATCGCCCATTCTAATTGGTCATAAGAAGCGCCTATTTGATCTTCATCAGTTCGGTCATCTCCCCACAATCCATCAGTAGGCTTGGCTTGTAGGATGCTTTGTGGCACCTGAACAGTTGCGGCAAGTTGAAACACGTCAGACTTCATTAAATCTGCAATAGGACTTAAGTCGACACCTCCATCACCATATTTTGTGTAAAATCCAACGCCGAAATCTTCCACCTTATTTCCAGTTCCAGCGACCAAGTATTTGTGTAAACCTGCAAAATAATATAAGGTGGTCATTCTCATTCTTGCACGCGTATTGGCAAGACTTAAAAATAAATTGTCATTGTCTGAGGCGTCAGGAACAACCGTCTTAAAGGTCTCAAAAAAGGGTGTGAGGTCTACCTCTATGCTAGAAACATTAGGAAAGCGCTCTTTGAGTTGTGCAATATGTTCTCGTCCTCTTGAAACCTGACTTTGCGCTTGATGAATAGGCATTTCTACGCAAAGGGTTGGAAATCCTGTTTTTGCGCAAAGCGTAGAGGTGAGTGCACTGTCAATTCCACCACTTATTCCTACAACAAAACCACTCATTTTAGCATTCGTGGCATATTCTTTTAACCAGCTTACAATATAATCTACTACTTTATCGGCTTGCATATGTATGTCTTTAAGTTTGTAACCCGTATTTTTGCATTTTAAAAGACAGGTTAAAAAATGAATTTTATTTTCTTACGTTTAAGAAGTCTAAAGATACAAATTCACATGAAAAAAATCCTTGGTATAACGCTGATTTTACTCGCGTTTGTGGCCTGCAAAAATGATAAGCAACTAAATCCAGAGATTGAAGCGATATCTGTAGCAATGTCAATAGATCGCTTTGATAGGCAGTTTGCAAACACAACTCCAGCGACCTTACCCGACTTAAAAAACACCTATCCCTATTTGTTTTCAAAACAGTATAGTGATGAATTCTGGGAGGCAAAACTCTCAGATACACTTCAGAAAGAGCTTGAGAGAGAGGTGGATGTCGCTTTTAAAGATTCAAATCAGTTAGAAGAAGATCTTACACTACTATACAAACACATACAGTATTATTTCCCTGAAACGTCAGTTCCTAAAGTGATCACCATTATTACAGAAGTAAGAGAAAAGGTAGTATTGGCAGACACATTATTGCTCATAGGGTTGGATAATTATTTAGGAAAAGACCACTATTTCTACCAAGATATTCAGCGGTATAAAACAAAAAATTTCCGAAAAGAACAGATAGATGTTGATGTGGCGGCCGCTTTCGCGAAAGCAAAAGTAACCCGACCACAAACTAATACCTTTTTAGCGCAAATGATTTATGAAGGAAAACAATTGTATCTCATGGAAAGGTTGCTGAGTCAGAAACCTATCCATGAGGTGTTCTCATACACACCCGAAGAATATACATTTGCACAAGAAAATGAAATCAATATATGGGCCTATTTTGTGTCCAATAAAAACGTGTATAGTACAGATAGAAAGTTACTTTCACGATTTATAGATCCAGCTCCTTTCTCTAAGTTTCAGTTGGCTTTTGATAATGATACACCTGGACGCATAGGAAGATATATTGGATACAAGATTGTGGCCTCTTATATGAATGAAAATAATATCGCTCTCAAGAACATGCTGCTTCAGGATGCAGAGACAATTTTTAATAACGCAAAATACAAACCTTAATTATGGCAACTACCCATAGAACAGATATAAAAATAGCCGTAGAACTTGATGAAAATAGAGTGCCAGAAAAAATGGCATGGACGGCGAGAGATGGAGGTGTCGCAAATGAACCTGCAAAATCGATGTTACTCTCTTTATGGGATCACGAAAATCAAGAAGCGGTCAGTATAGATTTGTGGACGAAAGATATGCCAGTTGATGAGATGCAGGTGTTTTTTCATCAGACGCTTGTTGGAATGACTAATACATTTAGAAGGGCAACGGGTAATGATAAGATGAGTGATACTATGAAAGATTTTTGTGATTACTTTGCAGAGCATCTGAATCTTAAAAAGGAGTAGTCTTCCTAGTCAAAAAGGTGTAAAACCTTACTTTTTAACTATGAGAAAACTCATCTTTGTGTATAATGCAAAAGCCGGTGTTGTCAATAACTGGCTAGACATCGCTCATAAAATTGTAAGCCCTACAACCTATGAGTGCGATTTGTGTACCTTAACTCATGGAAAATTCTCAGAAAAACGTATTTGGAAAAAGTTCAGAAATACAAATCTTATCGATATGGAATTTCACCATAAAGATGCGTTTTTGAAAAAATACAAATCAAAGTGGTTGCCTAAGTATACGTTTCCTGTGATTCTCATTTCTGATGAATTAGGATTGCAGCCTTTTATGGTATCTCAGGATTTTAAAGAAATAGATTCGGTAGTGGTTCTGATAGAAAGAATAGAGCACTTTGTAAAGCAACTAGATGCTAATGCTCAAGATTAGCATTTATATTGTCTATATAACTAAGAATTTCTTCTTGCCCCGTATTATTAGAAGCGCTACTTATAAAGTAATTTGGGAACTCAAACCAAATACCGTCTAGCAATGTTTTTTTGTAGATCTCTATATTTCGCTCAAGCGCTTTAGGTTTTAGCTTATCAGCTTTCGTAAATATAATTGAAAAAGGAATCCCTCGTTCCCCGAGATATTCCATAAACTCGGTGTCAATCGGTTGAGGTTCGTGACGGCAATCCACTAAGACAAATGCAGAAAGTAATTGCCTGCGGTTTTCTAAATAATCGGTGATGAATTTCTGGAAGTATTTCTTGTCTTTCTTAGAAACACGCGCATATCCATAGCCAGGTAAATCAACAAGGTGCCAGTTTTTATTAATCAAAAAATGATTAATAAGTTGGGTTTTTCCGGGGCGTCCAGATGTTTTTGCAAGACTTTTTTTATTGGTAAGCATGTTGATCAACGAAGATTTTCCAACATTAGACCTCCCGATAAAAGCGTATTCAGGAATCATCGTGTTAGGGCACTTAGAAGCATCAGAGTTGCTTACTACAAATTCTGCCGATTTCACTTGCATACGAATGTGGTATTAAAAATTGCGATCTTTTAGCCAGTCTAGAAGGATCTTATTAAACGCATCAGGCTGTTCCATCATAGCAGCATGGCCACATTTATCTATCCAAAATAAATCAGAATCAGGCAGTAGTTTATTAAAATCTACCGCAACTTCGGGTGGCGTTACACTATCTTGTTTTCCCCAAATAATACACGTAGGTGTATGCATTTCAGGAAGGTCTTGCGCCATGTTGTGTCTAATAGCGCTTTTGGCAATAGCCAGTGTTTTTAATAATTTATTTCGATCATTTACGGTGTCATAGACATCGTCTACAATCTCTTTGGTAGCAATCTCAGGATTGTAAAAAACACCCTGAGCTTTCTTTTTAATATATTCATAATCGCCACGCTTAGGGTAGCTTTCACCCATCGCGCTTTCGTATAAGCCAGAACTTCCAGTAATTACAAGCGCTTTTACTTTTTCTGGATATACTTTGGTGTGGTATAGACCTACGTGACCACCCATAGAATTACCTAATAAAACAACTTCTTTATAGTCTTTGTGGTCTATAAATTCCTTCAGGTATTTTGCAAAGCTTTTTACGCCTGTTTTTAGGAGAGGCATAGAATATACCGGTAGTTCAGGAATAACTACTTTGTAGCCATTTTTAGAAAAGAAGTTGGTTACATTATCAAAGTTGCTTAAGCCTCCCATCAGTCCGTGTAGGATGATGATTGGAGTCCCTTCGCCTTCTTCTAAATAAGTAAACTTGCCTTCGGTTTTTAGTTCGTGCTTCATAGTTGTGATTAAGCCTAAGCCCAATGGCAAATATAAGTATTTCCCTTGTATTGTAATCTTTATTTTATAAATGCTTTGAAAGCGTGAATTTGTGCTGTTTTTTCATAGAAATAGACCCTCTTCAAACGAGCTAATTTTTGTTTTTGCTTTCGCGAAACAACATTTCGCAGAAGTTTATACTGAGCATCGTCGAAGCACGAAAGCGCTCTCGTTCGTAGTTCAATTAGTTATAAACAGTCTGTGTATAAAGCCCCTCTAGTGGTAAAACTTATCAACAAAGTGCAATAAAGTGGTAAAATGTGCAGTTTTTTCTTATATATTTGATTGATAAATCTGATTCTCTAAAAAATACAGTGCTTAATTTAATTGGAACATACGAGTGTAAAGTAGATGCTAAAGGCAGGCTCATGCTGCCACAGGCGTTTAAAAAGCAGCTAGCAACTGTCCTTCAGGACGGCTTTGTGCTGAAGCGTGCGGTGTTTCAAAAATGTCTTGAATTGTATCCGATGGCAGAATGGAATGCACTTTCACAAAAAGTAAATAAGCTCAATCGATTCAATAAAAAAAATGATGAGTTTATCCGTCGTTTTAATGCAGGTGTCAAGTTGGTGGAGATGGATAGTTCGGGGCGTATTCTTATTTCAAAGGATTTGCATGCATTTGCGAAGACCAAGAAAGAGATTGTTGTCAATGCAGCTATTAATGTGTTGGAGATATGGGATAAGGAGTTGTATGAAAAAGCAATTGACGAAGCAGCATTGGATTTTGCAGATTTAGCCGAAGAAGTAATGGGAGACCAAAATGAAGAACCAGATGGAATATCATAATCCTGTATTGCTTCACGAAACCGTAGAGGGGCTCAACATCAAACCAGATGGGGTGTATGTAGATGTGACTTTTGGAGGTGGCGGGCATTCGAGAGAGATTTTAAATAGACTTGGAGATCAAGGAAAATTATATGGTTTTGATCAGGACCAAGACGCTCAGCAAAATAGTATAGAAGACGATCGGTTTACGCTGATTCCTGAAAATTTTAGATACATCAAACGGTTTTTACGCTTTCATGGGGTGAAAAAAGTAGATGGTATTTTAGGAGACTTTGGAGTTTCTTCTCATCAGTTTGATGTGGCAGAAAGAGGGTTTTCTACGCGATTTGAAAGTGATCTTGATATGCGAATGAATCAGCATGATGCGCTTTCTGCATATCACGTGGTGAATGAGTATGATGAAGAATCGTTGCGACAGGTTTTTTGGCAATACGGAGAATTGCGCAATGCGCCTAGAATCGCAAGAACCATTATAGAGGAGCGTAAAGAGACACCTATTAAGACAAGTGAGCAGCTTAAAAGTGTACTGCAATCTTTTTTGCCAAAACACAGAGAGCATAAAATACTCGCGCAAATTTATCAGGCCATACGTATTGAGGTGAACCAAGAGATAGAAGTGTTAAAAGAGTTTTTGTTGCAAACAGAGCAATTACTTGATGTAGGAGGTAGGGTGAGTTTAATTTCATATCACTCGCTAGAAGATAGACTAGTGAAGCGCTATATCCGAAATGGATTATTTGAAGGAGAGCCAGAAAAAGATATGTACGGCAATTTTGAAGTTCCTTTTAAAAAAGTAGGGAAACTCATTGTTCCAGATCATAAAGAGATAAAACAAAATAATAGAGCACGAAGTGCAAAGCTGCGTATCGCAGAACGCATATAAGATGAAAAGTAAAATAAATAACATACTTAAGGGTAAGTTTCTCGTAGATGAAGAAGCTTTTAAGAATTGGCGTATGATTATTTTTCTTTCTGTACTGGCCTTAATTATGATTGCGAGTTCGCATCGAGCCGATCAGAAAGTGCATGAGAAAGCAAGGCTGAAAGAAAAAGTGCAAGAGTTGCGAAGTGAATCTGTAGATGCGCGATTGAAGCTCTGGAAATTAAAAATAGAGAGTAGTGTGGCGCGTAAAATGGAGTCACGAGGTGTGCAACCATCGACCACACCGCCTCAAAAAATAAAGGTAAAAACAAAGCAAGAGTAGCATATACAATGGCAATCAACGAGAAGAACATATTAAACCGTTTGTATTTTGTGGCAGGATGTATGTTCATCTTCGCACTTCTCGTGACGTATAAGCTCATCGCTATTCAGTTTTTTCAGGGAGCCAAGTATAGAGAGATGGCGACCACTGCTACAGAAAAGATGATGATTATTCCAGCCACACGTGGTAATCTATATGCAGGTGATGGGAGCTTACTCGCAACATCTGTTATTAAATATGATGTGCGATGGGATGCAGTCTCTCCGTCTGATGATCATTTTAATGAACATGTCGTAGGACTCAGTAAAGGCTTGTCAGATCTTTTAGGGAAGTCTCCAAATTATTACCAAGAACGTCTTCGTAAAGCACGGGCTACCAAAAATAGATACTTATTTGTTGCGCGTGATCTCAGTTATAGTGAGTATATCAAAATAAAATCATTGCCCCTCTTTAGTAAAGGACAGTTTAAAGGAGGGATTATTATAGAGGAACACACAGAAAGAGAGCATCCTTTAGATAAAATGGCAGAACGTACCGTTGGCTATGAGCGTAAAGATGATAGTGGGTATTACACACGTGTAGGTCTTGAAGGTGCTTATAGTCATTACTTGAGAGGGAAAGAAGGCCGTCGTTTAAAACAAAAAATTGCCAAAGGCGAATGGAAACCTATCGGCGTAGGAAACATTATAGAGCCTCGTGATGGGTATGATGTGATTTCTACCATCGATGTTAATATTCAAGATATAGCGCATAATGCCTTATTAACAAGCCTAGAAAAATTTAAAGCAGAGCACGGCTGTGTGGTGGTCATGGAAACTGCCACGGGAGAAATCAAGGCGATTTCTAATTTGGGTCGTACCTCAAAAGGAAAGTATTATGAAGATCGCAATTATGCGGTGTATGAATCTCACGAGCCTGGAAGTACTTTTAAATTGATGGCTATGGTGGCGGCGCTAGAAGATAAAGTGATTGATACAAGCCAAGTTATCGATACTGAAAATGGGCGTATTAAATTTTACGACCGTACCGCTATTGATTCTAAAAGAGGTGGGTATGGGAAGATAAGTGTTGCTAGAGCTTTTGAGTTAAGTAGTAATACCGCTTTCGCGAAAATGATCAATGAACCCTATGCAAAGAATCCTAAGCGATTTGTCGACCGACTCTTTAATATGGGACTTAATGATAAGTTAGGACTTGATATTAAAGGAGAGGGAGAACCTGATTTTCCATATCCAGGCGATAAAGATTGGTATGGTACCACCCTGCCGTGGATGGCTTTTGGATACGGAGTCGAGCTTACGCCATTGCAAACACTCACGTTCTATAATGCTATTGCCAATGATGGCGAAATGGTCAAACCGCGCTTTATCAAACAAGTAAAGGAATGGGATGTCACGGTAGAGACTTTTGAAAAAGAAGTAATCAATCCGCGTATTGCCTCACAATCGACTATAGACGCAGTGAAAGCGATGATGGAGAACACTGTACGTCGCGGGACTGCAAAGAATATTTACAGCCCAGATTTTTCTATGGCTGGAAAAACAGGAACCTGTCAAGTAGAATATTGGATAGAATCTGGTCGATATATCTCATCATTTGCGGGCTATTTTCCGGCAGACAATCCTAAATACTCCTGTATTGTAGTGATACATAAGCCAGAAAAATCAATAGGGTATTACGGAAATATTGTAGCGGCACCTGTGTTTCAGCAGATTGCTCAGAAGATTTATAAGGATACTCCAATTGTAGATGAGGTGATTCTTGGAAAAGAAAATTCTAAGACCATAGAGAATGATTATGATGCTTATTACAAAAAAGTGAATAGCAATCCTAAAACCATTCCTAATGTAAAAGGAATGAGCGGTATGGATGCCATCGCACTATTAGAAAATGTAGGGTTGACGGTTCGCTTTCGCGGAAGCGGAAAAGTGAGCGCACAATCCTTAGAGCCTGGAAAAAAATTAGTCAAAAACCAAACGATTACCCTAGAATTACTGTGATAATACTCAAAGATATATTGTATAAAGTTCCTATCGATAGTGTCGTTGGTAACACCAGTGTGGCTATTACAAATGTGCATTTTGATTCTCGTCAAGTGGCATTAAATGATGTGTTTGTTGCAGTAAGAGGGACACAGAGTGATGGACATGGGTATATCGTAAAAGCAGTAGAACAAGGTGCTATTGCGGTTATCTGCGAAGAATTGCCAGCGCAAATCATACATGGTGTTACCTATGTAAAAGTAATCGACAGTGCCTCAGCACTTGCAGTGATGGCAGCAAATTACTATGAGAATCCGTCTCGTAATCTAAAACTAGTCGGCGTTACAGGAACCAATGGAAAAACAACCATTGCCTCTCTGTTATATCAACTTTTTGAAAAAGCGGGTTATAAGGTCGGATTGCTTTCTACAGTAAAAATAATGGTTGCGGGAGAAGCATTTAAAGCCACCCACACCACCCCAGATTCATTAACGATTAACAAATACCTAGCAGCCATGAATGCTGCAGGCGTAGAATACTGTTTTATGGAGGTGAGTTCTCATGGAATTCATCAAAAACGTACCGAAGGATTGCATTTTGCAGGAGGGATATTTACCAACCTGAGTCATGATCATTTAGATTATCACAAGACATTTGCTGAGTATAGAGATGTGAAGAAGAAGTTTTTTGATGAGTTGCCTAAAGATGCTTTTGCGCTTGTCAATATTGATGATAAGAACGGTCCTATTATGGTCCAAAATACGAAAGCAAAAAAAATCACCTATGCCCTAAAAACGGTAGCCGATTTTAAAGCGCAAATCTTAGAAAATCAATTATCAGGATTGTTGCTTAAAATAAACGGTCAGGAAGTATGGGTGCGCTTAATAGGTTCTTTTAATGCCTACAATTTACTGGCGATTTATGCCACAGGCGAATTACTCGGTTTAGAACCGATAGAAAACTTGCAGTTGCTGAGTCAGCTAGAGAGTGTAAGCGGGCGTTTTCAGTATTTGATTTCAAAAGGAAATATTACAGCGATTGTAGATTATGCGCACACGCCTGATGCTTTAAAAAATGTGTTAGAAACCATAAATGACATCAGAACCAAAAACGAGCAATTAATTACGGTTGTAGGTGCTGGTGGAGATCGGGATACGTCAAAACGCCCTAAAATGGGGCATATTGCTTCTGCATTAAGTACCAAAACCATTTTTACTAGTGACAATCCGCGTAGTGAAAATCCAGATACGATCATCGCAGAAATTGAAGCTGGCGTTGAACCTTTAAACTACAAAAAGACACTATCCATATCCGATAGAAAACAAGCGATAAAAACGGCCTGTCAACTCGCAAATCCTCACGATATCATTTTGATTGCGGGCAAAGGACATGAGACATATCAAGAAATCAAAGGAGAACGCTTTGATTTTGATGATTATAAAATAGTAGAAGAAACCCTAAAACAACTAGAGAAATAATGCTGTACTATCTATTTAAATACTTGGATGAAGCCTATAATTTACCGGGTGCAGGATTGTTTCAATACAGTACGTTTAGAGCAGCAATGGCTATTTTATTATCACTCGCTATTTCTACGATTTATGGAAAACGCATTATTCGTTTTTTACAACGCAAGCAAATGGGGGAGACTATACGCGATTTAGGTCTTGCGGGTCAATCAGAAAAAGCAGGAACACCGACTATGGGAGGGTTGATCATTATTTTGGCGACACTGGTGCCTGTGCTTTTGTTTGCAAAATTAGATAACATCTATATCATTCTATTGATTGTAACCACCTTGTGGATGGGCATCATCGGTTTTCTTGATGATTACAAGAAGAAGATGGAAAAAAATAAAGACGGTCTTGCGGGTAGGTATAAAGTTATAGGACAGGTAGGTCTTGGAATTATTGTGGGTGCTACCATGTTTTTTCATTCGGATATCACGATTAAGGAGGAGCGTAAAATTACACAAGGAACAGAGCAAGTTGAGGTAACAGAAGGTCCTGAAATAACACAATTTGAAAAAGAAGAAAAAAGCCTTAAAACAACGATTCCTTTTGTAAAAGACAATGAGTTGGATTATGCAAAGTTGATCACTTGGATGAATCCTGATTGGGCAAAATATGCATGGATCATCTTTATTCTTATCGTTATTATTATTATCACAGCTGTTTCTAATGGGGCTAATCTAACCGATGGGATTGACGGTCTTGCGGCTGGCACAAGTGCTATAGCAGTGCTAACATTAGGGCTTTTTGCCTTTGTCTCGGGTAACATCATTTTTAGTGATTACCTCAATGTGATGTACATCCCTCGTAGTGGTGAGATGGTTGTTTTTATCACTGCCTTTGTGGGAGCACTCATTGGTTTTCTGTGGTATAATACCTATCCCGCACAAGTATTTATGGGAGATACGGGAAGTCTTACAATAGGTGGGATTATCGCTGTGATTGCCATTGCTATTCGTAAAGAGTGGTTGATTCCGATACTATGCGGTATTTTCTTAATGGAAAACCTATCGGTGATCATGCAAGTGAGCTATTTCAAGTATACAAAAAAGAAATTTGGAGAAGGGAAACGCATCTTTTTGATGTCACCCTTACATCATCATTATCAGAAAAAAGGAATTCACGAAAGTAAAATTGTCACTCGATTTTGGATCGTAGGCATCTTACTCGCAATTCTGACGATTGTAACATTAAAAATTAGATAAGTACGCTCCTGTCTGCCGGCAGGCAGGTTCGCGAAAGCCTGTAAAGAAAGAATATAAATAGAGTTGAATATAACTAAAGTAATAAAGAGCGTGAGATTTCCGCTTTCGCGAAAATGAAAAGAAGAATAGTCATATTAGGAGGAGGAGAAAGTGGCGTGGGCACAGCGATTCTTGCACAACAAAAAGGATACGAAGTCTTGGTTTCTGATTTCGGTAAAATAAAGGAAACCTATAAAAAAGTTCTGACAGATTTTGATATTGCTTGGGAAGAAGGAGGACACACGGAAGCTTCAATTTTAGATGCTACAGAGGTGATGAAAAGCCCTGGAATTCCAGATAAAGCACCCATCGTAAAGCGTATTGTGGCTCACGGTATTCCTGTGATTTCTGAAATAGAATTTGCAGCACGCTATACAGATGCAATGCTCATCGGAATTACAGGGAGCAACGGAAAAACAACCACGACCTCATTGCTTGGGTATTTGCTACAGCAGGCGAATAGTAATGTAGGTATTGCAGGGAATATAGGAGATAGCTTTGCAAAGATGGTAGCACAAAAAACGATGGATACCTATGTGTTAGAGATCAGTAGTTTTCAGCTAGATGGGGTAGTAGATTTTGCGCCGCATATTGCGATTATTACCAATATCACACCAGATCATTTAGATCGATATGAGTATGAGTTTGATAAGTATATCGCAGCCAAGTTTAACATTGCGATCAACCAAACTCCTGATGATTATCTGATCTATGATGCAGATGATCCCGTGATTACAGACTGGTTGGAAAAGCACCCAGTGAAATCAAAATTACTGCCATTTTCAATCCATCAAAAATTGGAAGTTGGCGCTTATATAGAAGATAATAAGATACATATAAATACAGATAACAACCATTTTACTATGACAACCCAAAAATTAGCATTAAAAGGACAGCACAATACAAAAAATGCCATGGCAGCAGCTACTGTAGCCAACCTTTTAAATATTAGAAAAGCAACGATACGTGAGAGTCTAGAAGGTTTTCAGGGGGTTGAGCATAGACTGGAGCAAGTCCTTAAAATAGGAAATGTAAAGTATATCAATGATAGTAAAGCAACCAATGTAAATGCTACATTTTATGCGCTAGATAGCATGAATTCACCTACGGTCTGGATTGTTGGAGGTGTAGATAAAGGAAATGATTATCGTGATTTATATCCTTTGGTGAATGAGAAAGTAAAAGCGATTATTTGCCTTGGTGTTGATAATACGAAGTTGATGAGTCATTTCGGAAATATGGTTGATATCATCATCGAAACACAATCAATGACAGAGGCGGTGAAAATCGCTTACAAGGTGACAGAAAAAGGCGATAATGTTCTGTTGTCTCCAGCATGTGCCAGTTTTGATTTGTTTGAGAATTATGAAGATAGAGGTCGTCAGTTTAAAAATGCAGTGCGTAATCTGTAATGGATGTGTCGGTTTTTGCTTTCGCGAAAGCAAAAAAAACAGTGTAAGATTGAGTTTTTCAACGTGTTTTGACGTTTGTAAATAAAGAGAAAATAGTAGTTAAGTAATACATAATAAGAGTTCCGCCTTTGCGGAAATGAATAGATGTCTAATACAAAAAACATATTCGCAGGATTAAAAGGAGATAAAGCCATTTGGGCTATTGTCGCCCTTTTGGCGTTGTTTTCTTTTTTGCCCGTGTATAGTGCAGCAAGTAACCTTGCCTATATACGAGGTGATGGAAATACCTTGCGTTTTCTGATCAAACATGGGATGCACCTTGTGTTAGGTTTTGCGATGCTTTATGGGGTTCATAAAATACCCTACCATTATTTTAAAGGGTTGTCTGTTATATTTTTGCCATTAGTTATTTTGTTATTAATCGTAACCCTTGCACAAGGGACTACAGTTTCAGGGGCCTATGCCGCCCGTTGGATTAAGATTCCAATTATGGGAGTAGGTTTTCAGCCTTCTACATTAGCTGCGGTAGTGCTTATGGTGTATGTGGCACGGTACCTTTCTAGAATCAAAGATAAAGCGGTAACGTTTAAAGAAACACT
>CAYGQJ010000015.1:43888-51986 GCA_964351845.1 uncultured Flavobacteriaceae bacterium
GAAGTAGATGCTGATGCTGATTATCAAATTGAAAAAGCAAAAATAGCCATAGCCTCCGGTCAGATCATCGGACTTGGACCTGGAAAAAGTGTACAGAAAAACTTTTTACCACAATCATCCTCAGATTTTATTTACGCAATTATTGTAGAAGAGTTTGGACTTGTGGGTGCTTTGTTTTTGATGTTGTTATACCTGTTATTGCTTTTCAGGATAACAGTGATCGCACACAAAGCCGAAACCATATTTGCAAAATTATTAGTCATAGGTGTCGGAATGCCTATTGTATTTCAGGCACTGATTAATATGGCAGTAGCTGTCGAGTTGTTTCCCGTAACTGGGCAAACCCTTCCTTTAGTCAGTAGCGGAGGTACCTCGATATGGATGACGTGTCTTGCGATTGGTATTGTGTTAAGCGTAAGCGCAAAACGAGATCAAGTAGAGGAAGTGAAAACAGAAAAAGAAGAAGAATTAAACCCATTAGATATACTCAGTGAGACCTTATAAAGTTATATTATCAGGCGGTGGAACGGGAGGACATATTTATCCTGCCATTGCGATTGCGCGCGAAATTCAAAAAAGATACCCAGACACGGAGTTTCTTTTTGTGGGCGCCAATGATCGTATGGAGATGGAAAAAGTACCGCAAGCGGGCTTTAAGATCGAAGGACTTTGGATTTCTGGAATCCAACGCTCATTGTCTCTTGAGAATCTTAAATTTCCTTTTAAGCTTTTGAGTAGCTTACGGAAATCAAATCAAATTCTTAAGCGTTTTCAACCAGATGTAGTGATTGGAACGGGAGGATTTGCAAGTGGGCCTTTATTAAAAAAAGCAACCAGTAAAAAAATTCCAGCGTTGATTCAAGAACAGAATTCATACGCAGGAATTACCAATAAATTATTATCAAAAAGTGTACAGAAAATATGTGTGGCGTATGATAAGATGCATCGTTTCTTCCCTGAAGATAAAATCATAAAAACCGGCAACCCAGTTCGTAATGATTTGTTGACCATCGCTAGTAAACGAGAAGAAGCATTTACAAAGTACGGATTGTCTTCAGACAAGAAAACGGTATTAATCATAGGTGGAAGTTTGGGGGCTAGAGCGATCAATGAATTGGTGAGTACAGCACTTGATTTTTTTGCGAAGCATAACGTTCAGTTGCTTTGGCAAACGGGAAAATTTTATTACGAGCAATACAAACACCTTGCTTCTGAAAGTGTGCAAGTCATGGCGTATATCGATCAGATGGATCTAGCCTATGCGGCAGCAGATATTATTATCTCTAGAGCTGGTGCAGGATCGGTATCTGAGTTGTGTATTGTGGGAAAAGCGACTGTATTTATACCATCGCCAAATGTAGCCGAAGATCATCAAACTAAAAATGCACTCGCAATTACCGCAGAAAATGCAGCAGTATTGATCCGTCAAAATGAATTAGATCAAAAGTTTGAAACCGAATTAGAAAGTTTGATTCAAGATACAGCGAGAAGAGACGCATTAGGGGCTTCGATTAAGGCATTAGCCTTACCTGATGCCACCAAGCATATTGTAGATGAAGTGGAGAAGTTGTTGCCTAGTAGAGAATAAAGAATAGCGTACAAGAGGAATATAGATAATAGAATATAGCAAATAGAATGAGGTTTTTACAATACATAGTAGTTTTGATAGGTCTAGGGATGCTTAGCAGTTGCACGCCTAGCCTTGCTGATATGTATGGGAAGGAAATCACAAACTTAAAAACGCAAGAAGAAGTTGATGCGTATTGGAAAGAGTTAGAAAGAATCGATCAAGAGGTATTATTAGATGAAACGGATATAGCTACTTATGATTCGATTTCCATAAGTAATATGATACGAGTGGCACTCCTATTTGAAGTACCAGGTAAAGAATCGTACTTACAGAAAGGTGCTGTACCTGTAGTGACTTTGTCACATAACTTTAATAAAGATGCACATCTTGCTTATTGGCCGGTCATTGTGAAGTGTGCTGAGATGAAGGGAGCGATACATGAGATAGGATACCCTTCTTATCCATTAGAGAGTTTTACATATGTATTTTATGATTATTCCATATTTGGGCAAGAAGAAAGGTATCCTTATCTGGTAGAGAAACTTAATAAATCAACTGGAGGGTTTGTGATTTCTCAATTGGAAGTGGCCTTTAAGTATGAGAAAAAGATGCGTCAACTCACCGAAGAAAATGTCGTAGGCAGTTGGTTTATAGAATCTATCAAAGGGGAAAAGAGTGAGCGAACTTTTGAGTTTGTAAAAATGTCTGATGCTGCTGTATATAAGAAATCAAGAGGCAGACTTCAGAAACTTATACAATCGGAGACAGACCCAAAAATATATACCATAGAGAAAGAACCTTTTGGTTGGTATTATGTATTAAGTGATCAAGTAGGTTTGACGCTTTATGATCAAAATGATATGGAATTAATAAGCTATACAAAGGCTATGTAAAGAGGATAATGAGATGAGATTTCCGCTTTCGCGGAAATGAAAGAATATATGAACAGATTAAAAGACATACAGCATTTTTATTTCATCGGGATCGGAGGGATCGGGATGAGTGCGTTGGCGTTTTATTTTCACGAAAGTGGAAAAAATGTATCGGGCTACGATAAAACGCCTAGTGATGTTACTCGTTCTCTGGAAAAAGCGGGGATCGCGGTTCATTTTGAAGATCAAGGAGGTTGTGTAGATGCGCATTTTGAGCCATCAAATACGCTGGTGATATATACGCCTGCGGTGGCAGGTGATTTTGGCGAATTGGTACGCTTTCGCGAAAGCGGTTACACCATTAAAAAAAGAGCCGAAGTGCTCGGTATGATTGCAAATGCCCATTATAGCCTAGCCGTAGCGGGTACGCATGGAAAAACAACTACCTCTAGTATACTAGGGCATTTACTTGCTGAAACAGGTGCACCAGTGACAGCTTTTATCGGTGGGATTACTAATAATTACAACAGCAACCTGATCCAAAAAGGCAATGAGGTAATTGTGGTGGAGGCCGATGAATTTGATCGTTCCTTTTTACAATTGACCCCCAATATTGCGTGTATCACCTCTATGGATGCAGATCATTTGGATATTTATGGCGATGCGAAGACGTTAGAAAACACCTTCAAAGAATTTGGAAATCTCGTGCCAAAAGAAAAGCTGTTTATCCAAAATGGATTGCCACTCGAAGGGCTTACCGTAGGGATAGAAGATGACGCTTTATATAGTGCGCAAAATGTAATCGTAAAAAATGGTGCCTATCATTTTGACTTTAAACACCCTGATGGGGTGATTTCTCAAATGCAATTTAACCTGCCTGGCAGACATAATCTGTCTAATGCAATAACAGCTTTGGGTATGGCAATGCTATATGGTTCCCCGACCGGCTTGCTTCCCAAAGCTTTATTAAGCTATTCTGGTGTGAATAGACGTTTTACGTATCGTATACAAACAGAAGATCGTGTGTTGATAGATGATTATGCACACCACCCTACAGAAATTGCCGCGGTACATCAAAGTGTTACAGAAATGTATCCAGATACGCCAGTACTAGCTATTTTTCAGCCGCATCTATTTAGTAGAACCCAAGATTTTATGAATGATTTTGCAGTGCAACTTTCAAAATTTGATGAAGTCTTTTTATTGGATATCTATCCTGCCAGAGAAGTACCCATTCAAGGCGTGACAAGTGAGGTGTTATTGGAGAAAATAAAATTAACTAAAAAACGATTAGTAACTAAGGAAGATTTAGTTCAACAAATAGCGAAGTCTTCGCAAAAAGTGGTTGTGATGATGGGTGCTGGAGATATAGGGGTAGAAATAGGAAAAGTAACTCAATTTTTTGAACATGCGTATTAACTGGAATTACATACGGTTTTCTGGATTACTGTTAGTGACAGTGCTTTTATATGCATTTGCATCACAACGCAATAGTACGCGATTGGTAGATAAAGTAGCCATAAAATTTGAGGATGAAAGCACTCCTTTTGTCACTAGAGAAACCGTTGATAAATTGTTAATACAAAGTAAAGGCAAGGTTACGGGTATGCCTAAAGAAAAATTAGCTTTGAATGAGATGGAGAAGCGAGTGACTTCGCATCCAACCATCAAAAGTGCAGATGTTTATGTAACCATGGCAGGAACAGTGGGAGTCGCTATTGAGCAGCGAAAGCCCATCGCTCGTGTGTATGGTGCTACGTCATTTTATATAGATCAAGATGGAGAAGAAATGCCGCTCTCCAAGAATTTTTCGGCAAGAGTACCTATTGTCAATGGAATTGAAAAAAAAGATATTCCTACAGTAACAGCCTTAATCTTGTATATAAAAAATGATGCATTTTTAAATAAACACATTATTGGGGTTCATAAACAAAAAGGCAATCAGTATACGCTTATTCCTAGAAAATTGGAATATGAGATTTTATTAGGAGAAGTAGCAAGCTTAGAACACAAGCTTACAAATTATAAAGCTTTCTATCAGAAAGCACAAAAAGACAAAAAACTAGATACGTATCAACTTATTAATCTTAAGTATACAAATCAGGTAGTTTGTAAAAAGAGATAAGGGGTCATGAGTTTACATTTAAAAATACGTAGATGAGAACTCAAAACGATAGCAATATGGAACAGCAAAATATCGCAGTAGGATTAGACATAGGTACCACTAAGATTGTGGCTATGATAGGTCGTTACAACGAGTATAATAAAGTTGAGATCTTAGGGATTGGAAAATCTAAAAGCCTAGGGGTGCATCGTGGTGTTGTTAATAATATCACCCAAACGATACAATCTGTGCAACAAGCTGTTCAAGAGGCAGAGAATGTTTCAGGAATTAAAATTAAAGATGTGGTTGTGGGGATTGCGGGGCAACACATCCGTAGTTTACAACATAGTGATTACATCACACGATCTAATGCAGATGCTGTCATCGATAGCACAGATATTGACGCTTTATGTAATCAGGTGCATAAATTGGTGATGCTCCCAGGAGAAGAGATCATTCACGTATTACCACAGGAATATAAGGTAGATGGCCAGAGTGAGATCAAAGAACCTATTGGGATGTATGGCGGAAGAGTAGAGGCTAATTTTCACGTAGTGGTGGGGCAGGTAGCGTCTATCAGAAATATAGGTCGTTGTGTAAAAAGCGCAGGATTAAATTTAGATAGAATCACCTTAGAGCCTTTAGCATCTGCAGATGCGGTGTTAAGTCAGGAAGAAAAAGAAGCGGGTGTCGCGCTTATTGACATAGGAGGCGGTACTACGGATTTGGCTATTTTCAAGGACGGGATTATACGTCATACGGCTGTGATTCCTTTTGGAGGAAATGTGATTACAGAAGATATTAAAGAAGGATGCTCTATTATAGAAAAACAAGCAGAGCTTCTTAAAATAAAGTTTGGATCTGCATGGCCAGGAGAAAATAAAGACAATGAGATTGTTTCTATTCCAGGACTTCGAGGTCGTGATCCTAAGGAGATCACATTAAAAAACTTATCTAAAATCATACATGCAAGAGTCGTAGAGATTATCGAGCAGGTATATCTGGAGATAAAAAATTACGGTCACGAAGAGCAAAAGAAAAAATTGATTGCAGGGATTGTTTTGACAGGAGGAGGTTCTCAGTTAAAACACCTCAAACAATTGGTGGAGTACATCACAGGAATGGATACGCGTATTGGATATCCGAACGAGCATCTGGCAGGTGATAGTGATGCTGAGACTACAAGTCCGATGTTTGCAACGGCTGTGGGACTGGTTATGAATAGCCTTGAACAAGGCTTGTTTAATACAGAAGAAGAGGCGGTAGAAGAAGCGCCTGCCTATACAGAAGGAGATGCTGCTGATCCTGTTGTTAAAGAAGTGAAGCAAACGCCAAGTGCGCCAAAGAAGAGCATTTTTGATCGTTGGGCAGAGAAGTTTAAAGATTTTTTAGATAATGCAGAGTAGTGAGTAGCTACGCAAGAAAGAATACAGGTTACGTAAAATAAATTAAAGTGATATACGCTTTCGCGAAACGAAGTAAAGCAGAAGTTTATGCTGAGCGATCCTCGAAGTACGAAAGCGGAAACAGAAAAGTAATAAAGGGGCTAAAATCAAAAATATGAGTACGACAGAATTTGATGGAATTACATTTGATCTACCAAAAAACCAAAGTAACGTTATCAAGGTTATTGGTGTAGGTGGGGGAGGAAGTAATGCAATTAATCACATGTTCCAGCAAGGAATTAAAGGAGTAGATTTTGTGATATGCAATACAGACGCACAAGCGTTAGAAAATAGTACAGTACCAATTAAAATTCAATTAGGTGTTGGCTTAACCGAAGGCCTTGGGGCAGGTGCAAATCCTGATGTAGGAGAACAAGCAGCTATTGAAAGTGGGCAAGACATTAAAGAAATGCTCGGTACCAATACCAAAATGATTTTTATCACTGCAGGTATGGGTGGAGGAACCGGTACTGGAGCAGCACCTGTGATTGCAAAAATGGCAAGAGAAATGGACGTCCTGGTCGTAGGGATTGTAACCATTCCTTTTCAGTTTGAAGGTAAAATGCGTAATGAGCAAGCTCAAAAAGGAGTTGATCGTTTGCGCGCTCAAGTAGATTCTCTTATTGTTATCAATAATAACAAGCTAAGAGAAGTATACGGGAATCTTGGTTTTAAAGCAGGATTTAGTAAAGCCGATGAAGTACTCGCGACAGCCTCTCGTGGGATCGCTGAAGTAATAACACATCACTATACACAGAATATTGACCTTCGTGATGCAAAAACGGTGCTAAGCAATAGCGGAACTGCCATTATGGGGAGTTCTACTGCAAGTGGGACAAACCGTGCTTTTGAAGCCATTACAAAAGCCTTGGACTCACCACTGTTGAATGATAATAAAATTACTGGTGCTAAGAATGTATTACTGCTTATTGTTTCTGGAAGTGATGAGATTACGATTGATGAAATTGGAGAGATTAATGATCACATCCAAGCAGAGGCAGGAAATAGCGCAAACATTATTATGGGTGTTGGTGAAGATGAATCTCTTGGAGAAGCTATCTCTGTAACGATTATCGCTACAGGATTTAATGTAGAGCAACAAGATGATATTGTAAATGTAGAGTCTAAGAAAATTATTCATACGTTAGAAGAAGAGCAAAAAGCACAACACGATTTGATGCCGAATGCCATTGTTCAAGAAACACCTTCTACACCAGAAGTTGAAAACATAGTCGCACCACAAAAAATAGTGCATACCTTAGATTTGGATGATATTGAGGAGTCCCCTTCTATATCTGTTAAAAAAGAAGCGGCAGATCTTAAAATGATCCCGACGACAGATATTATAAGAGATATTGATGTTGTATATGAAGAGGTACTTGCTGTTTCTGAAGATGATTTTGAAATCATTGACACCACTATTCGTGATGAGGTAGCTCCAGTAGAAGCAATCACACCAGTTCAAGAAGAAACGACAGGGATGTTGTCTTTTGATATGCCAATGCATGAAGAAGAGACCGCTGTTAAAGAAGAGGAAGTTGAAGAGGCGCCTATTCTTTTTGAATTGAATGAAGAGTTGGCAGAAATAGAAGTAAAAGACCCTATAGAGATTATTCCTGTAACAGAACTTTCTACAGAAGGCGAAAAGCGTTATAGCTTGGAAGACTATATGGAAGTAGAGGAAAGTCTTTCTTTGGCTAAGGCACCTAGTGAAGGTGATGGTTTACAGGTTGAAGAAGAAACGATTGTTTTTGAGAAAAAAACAGTTGCACCAGATGAGGTAGTAACAGAAGATAAGAATGACGATGAGGTAGATCCTATGAATAGTCCTATCTCAAAAATTCTAGTAGACCGTGCTGCGGAGCGTAAGCGCAAGATGAAAGAATTCAATTATAAGTTTCACCATAATCAATCGCGTATTGAAGATATAGAGAAACAACCTGCGTATAAACGTATGGGCATTGATCTTGATGAAAAAGCTCCAGGAAAAGAAGGTAATTTATCTCGCACCACATTATCTACAGATGATAATGAAGATATACAATTACGCAGTAATAATTCTTTTTTACATGATAATGTAGATTAGGACACTACCTTGAGGCAAGCC
>CAYGQJ010000015.1:52086-63058 GCA_964351845.1 uncultured Flavobacteriaceae bacterium
GGGTAGTTAAATAATTTGATATTTATTTTTTGACCTACTCTAATTTTACCTGCATTTTGTGGGGGTGTGCTTAATTTTGCTACATAAGGTATATTCTCTGTAGGGATGATGGTGAATACTAAATCATTTTGTGTAATATTTTGATTTGCTTTCCAGTATTTCATAAGTGTTACTTTACCAATAATATCAGATGTTAATGCATATTGTAGTTCCCAAGACCTAATGCTTTTTTGGAGGTTATTATAGGCTTGAACTACATTTTTATACATCAGCATTTCCTCTTTTTCTTTGTTTATTTTCGTGCCTATAGATGTTTTTCTACCATTACTTATGGATGTTTTTGTTTGCGAAATGGTATTGGTAAACGTTTGCATTTCTCTTTCTACGCTATAGTATTCTAATTGATCATTGTCATATTCCTGAGAAGAAATAACGCCTTTTTCATACAAGGTTTTTTTTCGCGAAAGCTCATTTTTCTTAAGAATAAGTTCTAGCTGTTTTAGTTTTTGTTGTTCTTGTAGGTTTTGTAATTGTGATCTTGATTCAGAGAGGGAAGTCTCATTTGCAATGACTTCATAGGAGTAGGGGTGTAGTTTCTTGTTTAAATGGTAGAGGATGTATTGGTTTTCAAAAGTAGTGTACGCTTCTTCTACGTCTCCTAAAAAGAAAATGGGTAGTTCGTCTATGGGGAAGTGTACACTGTTATTTTCAAAACGTATGGTATCAAGGATGGCTTTAAGCGTATAAATATCTTGATAATTAGCGGTGTTTTCAATAACGCCTAATAATTGCCCTTCTTTAACAGTATCATTATCTTTTACCAATAACGCTTCTAGTTTACCACTTCTTTGTGCATAGATTTTCTGAGGAGGGATTTCTGTAGTTAGCATTGCTTTGGCATTTACAATATCAGGATAGGATATAAACCAGCTCAGTATTAAAAGGAGAATAATGATCGCTACAAAAATACCGCTTCCCCAACGGATCATCCAATGGGGTACTTTAGTGAGAATCGCTTGGACATCTTCACTCCTAAGTTTGATATTTTCGATCGGGTCATTCATTACTTTCCGAGTTCTAATTGATTTTTTACGAGATGATAATAATCGCCCTTTTTTTCTATGAGTGATTCGTGATCTCCAATTTCTGTAATGTGTCCTTTGTCTAAAACAATGATTTGATCTGCTCTTTTTACAGTACTTAATCTATGCGCTACAATAAGTACAGTTCTGTCTTTAAAAAAAGCTTCTAGGTTTTTGATAATGACTCTTTCGTTATTTGCGTCTAGCGCACTAGTGGCTTCATCAAAGAAGATGAACTCTGGGTCTTTGTAAACGGCTCTAGCAATAAGCAGACGTTGTTTTTGACCTGTACTCACACCTACTCCTTCATTTCCTATTTTGGTATTATAGGATAAAGGTAGATTTTCTATAAAGTCTCTTATGTTGGCAACATCAACGGCCTTAATGAGTTTGTCTTTATCTATAAAATCTTCTCCAACAGCAATATTATTGGCAATCGTATCATTAAAGATATAGCCTTCTTGCATGACAACTCCACAACGACTTCTCCAAGTACTGGGTGTGATGTTTTTAAGGTCAACGTTTCCTGTTTTTATAGTTCCTCCTTGTTGCTCATAAAATTTAAGGAGTAATTTTATCAGTGTCGTTTTTCCACTACCACTTGTTCCCACAATGGCGGTTACTTTTTTTTCTGGAATATAGATGTTTAAATTTTCTAGTACATTATCAGAAGTGCCTACGTATCTAAAAGAAACGTTTTCAAGGTCAAAGTTAGTGGGGTATGTAATTGTATTAATTTGCTCTTTTGTAGCTGTTTCTTCCTCTTCCTTGCTATGAATCTCAGAAAGGCGGTCTAACGCAATTTTTGCATCTTGAATTTCTCTTACAAATGAGATAAGCTGACTGATAGGAGAATTGAGTTGTCCTACAATGTATGAGATGGCAAGCATAACCCCAATAGTAATCTCACCATCAATGACTAAGGTAGCAGATAAAACTGTAATCAGAATATTTTTAAGTTCATTGATGAAACCAGAGCCTACATTTTGGTATTGTTCTAATACCAAACCTTCGATAGATAATTTGAATAGACGTGCTTGCATGAACTCCCATCCCCAACGTTTTTGCTTTTCTGCATTGTGTAACTTAATTTCCTGCATGCCATTAATGAGTTCTATCACTTTACTTTGTTCTTGGCTTACCTGCGAAAATTGTTTGTAATCCAAATCGGCACGTCTTTTTAGAAATAAGGTAATCCATACAAAGTATAGGATACTTCCTGAGATAAAAACAGTAAAGATTTTTAGGTTGTAGTATGCTAGTACAATACTAAATACAAAAAGATTAAGCACAGAAAACAGTACGTTTAGTGAAGAGGTCGTTAGGATACGTTCTATCCGACTATGATCACTTATACGTTGCATGATATCTCCTGTCATTCTCACATCAAAAAAAGCAATGGGGAGGTTCATAAGTTTGATAAAGAAATCTGAAATCAAGGAGATATTTATACGTGTACTTAAATGTAATAGTATCCAACTCCGAACCACTTCGATAGCTGTTCTTCCTAAAAAGAGAGCTAGTTGTGCAAAGAGGATTAAATAGATAAAATGAATATCTGAGTTTTTAATTCCTATATCTACAATACTTTGTGTCAGAAAAGGAAAGATAAACTGTAATATACTTGCTCCTACAAGTCCTAAGATAAGTTGCCAAAGGAAAGATTTGTATCGAGTTAGGTATCGTAATATAAAAGAGATGCCTATTTTCTTTTCTTTGTTATCATATTCATTCTCATAAAGCCTAGGTGTAAGCTCTATAAGTAATGCAATTCCTTCTTCTGCATCTTCTGGGACATTGGGACCAAGCCAAGCTTTTAGGAAATCTTGTTTGTTGTATTTTAATAATCCATGAGCGGGATCTGCTATATAAAAGGTGTTTTTTTTAATTTTATATAAGACAACATAATGATTTTTATTCCAGTGAAGGATGCAAGGCAAGGGTGCATCTCTTAAGTCTTCTAATGTTATTTTTACACCAAGTGTCCTGAATCCTATCTTTTCTGCAGCCTCGCTCATCCCTATGAGGTGACTTCCTGCTCTGGTAGTCTCGCTTAGGGTTCTTAACTTTTGGATAGGGATTACCTTATCATAATACTTCGCTATGATTTTTAAACAGGTGGGACCACAATCCTTAAAATCTGCTTGCTTATAAAAAGGGAATTGCTTCAAATTATTTTATGCTTTTATGAGTTGGTTCAATCCATAGTGGGCGATCGCTTTTTGTTTAAGCGGGTTATCACTCCATTCTTCCCACTCATTGGTTACGGGGTTGTAACCGCACTTTAAAGGTTTGGAATATATGTCTGATGGGTCTTCGGTATAAGCTCTGCAATCTGTACATACATGTCTGAATTCACAGGTCTTACAAATGCTTATTTGATCTTTTGTAATATTGCCAAGCAATTTGAACTTTTCAGTATGTATCACCTCTTCTAATGTATGTTGAGAGCAATGACCATAGTGATTTCTCATAGAAGGACAATTCTTTATAAACCCATCTTTATCTACAGATATCTTACGATTCAGACATGTGTTATGAAATTGAGATTCCATAAACAGCTCTTTACTTGGATTAAAATATTTTTTAGAAACAATACCACAACATTGTTCACTCGCAAGAAACTCTTCGGTAAAATGTATGGTAGATAATCCTTTAATTACTTCAATATCTTGTGTGTTTGGAGCACTATGGATAATAATGGTTGCGACTTTTGCGTGTTCAAATAACACGTTATTGAGTACTTGCGGGGTGAGTAGCTCAGAATAGGCAGTATATAATTCTATAGATTCTATACGCGTGTCTTTTACAGAGGCAATGAGATGTGTAATCTCATTTATGGTTAACACGGTATAAGACCTAATTTGTATTGCTTGACAACGTAATGTATCTAGTTGCTTAATAAGATCATTGTAGTATACCGAGGTATCACGATATGAAGAAATATCAATGATGGCATTTGATATGATATGTGGTGATTTCCACTGTTTTTTTAATGGGAAGAAATTATCTTTAGTTTCTTCATCAGTGAGGAAAATGTATTCATCTTGTAGTAAAAAATTTAGGTAAGACTCTAACGTGTCTTTGTTGTCTTCTCCATACATCGTAAAAATACTTCCCAAAGTAAGGTGTTGAGTATGTTCAAGAAATGTAACCATATCATTTGGGATAAGCTCAAATGTTCCCCTTTGAGTATCAGAAAGTAGTGCTCTGTTTTCTCCTTTGGTAATTAAACAGGAAGCAAAAAGGCACACGTATTTTGATTGGTTTTTTTTATTTATTTGAAACATCTCGAAATTGATTTTGAATATTTAGAATCTACTGGGAAATTTTCGGTATCATATTTTTTTAATGGAATCATTTTTAGGTGTCCCGCATCTTCTAAGAGTGCTTTTTTGACACTAAATTCAGATAAGAAGAATATGGCTTCAAAGAGCTCTGGGGCCTCTTTCATTTTTTCTTTAAAGTCTTCTATGATTTTATCTTCCTCTTCCATATTTATAAGTTTTTTGCTATTTCAAGGTCCAAATAATAATTACAAGGCACTGAGACCATATCATATTGGCCTATCGGGTTAATCTCTAAGAATATATATTCCCCTTCTTCAGAATAAATAAGATCTAATGAGCCGCTTTTTAATGTGTATTCTGAAAGTAACTTTCTTAATTTTATTTCAATGCTCATTGGCAGATTATAAGGGACTACGCGATTGGGTTTTTTAAAGTTATAATTTCTAAAATCTACTTTAGTTTGATCGTCACTTTGAGAAAAAATCGCCATAGAGTAAAACCGATCGATTAAGAAGAAAGTACGTATCTCAAACTGTTTTTTGATCAGCTTTTGAAAAACACTGATATGAAATTTTTCAGGCAACTCACCTACATTCTCTTGTGTGATTCGTTTGGTAGTCACATCAATAAAACATTCCCCTTTTATATTAGGGTCTATATTATTTACCGCTTTTGTGATCACATCTCCATGCGTTTCTATAAATGTAGAAACACTTGCTCTAGTATTTGCTACAATAGTTTCTGGCACAGCAATATCCAATGCTCTACAACTCTTAAGAACCTTTACTTTATTTATGTTTGAAGAATTTAAGAAGGTGTTTAACGCATTATCTTTTAACTGACTTTCTATAAGTTCTACAATATCTTTTTCTGCTTCTTTGGTAAAATATTTAAGGTAACGATACAGCCATTGTTCTTTTATAGTCCCTAAAGCACCCGGTTGTGTAGAAGCCCATGCACCACGTCTATACCAATAACGCTGAATGTCTTTAGTGTTAAAAGAAGCCGTAGGCGTCGTGATAGAAATATCATCTCCCTCTGTAGTGATATCATGTATGGGTGTTGTATCATTAATACGTAGGTAGGGTTTTCCTAAATACTGTAACCATTTTATGACTTGTGTCGTAGAGTAATCCTGTTCATTTGATTTAATTAAGATCATCTTTTGATATTTTAAAATGGAAGGAGTAATATACTATTACTCCTTCCTGAAATGGTATTACATTTCAAATGGTTGATGTTCCTCCTCTTGAGGGTATTGATCATAATCATACCTCTTATCTGTCCATGAATCTGTCATAGTTGGATGTGGAGGACAGTTAGTTTGAGCAGATCTGTAAGTAGTAAAAGATGATGTAGATCCATCAGCTTGACTAGTCGCTCCTACAAAATGTCCAGGATTTTTAAGTTCCTTAGACTTGAATTTGCTGTTTTCTAAACTTTCAAGTTTTTTCATAATTCTTGATTTTTAAAGTGATTGCGTACTCTTTTAAAGGCTTTTCTGCAAGCGCCTATCTGCGTGTTTATATGTTCGTATGACGTCTTATACTAACATATCGGTTTAATGCATCTAACCAACCTATAGTATCCACATTCTATTTTCATTACCCATATTATTAATTATAAATTGGTTACGCTTTCGCGAAAGCGTACTATGGACCATTCCACAAAGAAAAATTTAGTTAATTTTCTTACTGAAACCTGTCCTTTATAGCGTAGCCTTTAGGTTTCTTTTTTTATCTTCGCAGTCCTAATAAGATTATAAAAGATTAACTGCTTTCCTGCCTATCGGCAGGCAGGCGCGAAAGCAAAAAAAAGATGAGTTTACAAACCGCGATTATGACAGCCTTGAAAGAAGCGATGAAGGCAAAAGACCAAAATGCATTAACCTCTTTGCGCGCTGTAAAATCGGCTATATTATTAGCGCAAACAGAAAGTGGTGCTAAAGAAGAATTAACAGAAGATCAAGAACTCAAATTGTTACAGAAGCTTGTAAAACAACGTAAAGACAGTGCAAAAATCTTTACAGAGCAAAACCGTTTGGACCTTGCAGAGCCTGAATTGGCACAGGCAGAAGTAATTGCACAATTTCTTCCAGAACAAATGGATGAGGATGCTATCGCAGCTATTGTTGATGCAGTGATTGCGGCAACTGGTGCTCAAGGGATGAAGGATATGGGGAAAGTAATGGGGCAAGTAAATGGGAAAGTAGCTGGAAAAGCAGATGGGAGTACCGTTGCTAAGATTGTAAAAAGTAAATTAAGTTAGATATTAGATGATAGATTCCCGCCTTTGCGGGAATAAATTGGCCTCGTAGTTCAATTGGATACCTGCCAGCCGGCAGGCAGGGAATATCAGAAATAATATATGTATTTTGTTTATGTCTTAAGAAGCGAAGTTGATGATAGACTTTATAAAGGCTTAACAAAGAATATAGATAAAAGACTTAAAGAACATAATAGTGGTAAGATGAAATCAACCAAAGGTTATACCCCTTGGGATTTGGTTATCATGAAAAAATAGAAACAAGAATAGAAGCTAGAAAAAGAGAAAAATTTTAAAAAGTGGAGTAGGAAGAGAATTCCTTAAAAAGCACTTAAATTTATAAAGGCCTCGTAGTTCAACTGGATAGAATATCAGATTTCGGCTCTGAGGGTTGGGGGTTCGAATCCCTTCGAGGTCACTACTGCGGACAATTGTTGATTAGATAACAATTGTCCGCTTTTTTTATTGACACAATTCATTGACATCTTGTGAATTAGTTCTAAAACAGTATTTGTTTGAAAAGTTTGAACTCTATCGTTTTGACGATGATACTCGATTCCGTTGGGGAATAGTAATTTTTGAAACTTTTGCTTTGCCGTGTAATCACTTAACTCCCATATTTTATGCAAGTTAGAAAGCATTTTTAAAGCACTTTCTAAATACTTTTTAAGGTTTGAACTCCAGGAGTCTGTTTTTTTGATTTCTGCTTCTATCTCTTCTTTTTCCTTTGAGAACTTGTCTTTGAACTTTTTATATAAATCGACCTCTATTTCTCCAATAACGTATCGTTCTTGTATTTTTTCAATTTTATCATTAATCGCTTTTAAATTATTCTTTAGAAGCGGTATTTGTTCTTTTTGGTTTTTATTGAAGTATTCTAAGGTGTGTACTAATTGTATTTTTAATGGCTTTATAAATCGTTTATCAATCTGATATTTTCTTAATAATTCTTTAAAATGGGTATGTAATACTTCTGCGTTGCGGTTGCAAGAGCATCCTACCGTTTTACACTTATAATAATAAATGCCTTTAGCTTTGACAATAAAGCCTGTCAATGGACTTTTACAAGAAGCACAAGTTACAAAGGTCTTTAATGGTAGGTTTTCATTTTTTACATTGTGGTTGCTCTTATGTCTATTTATACCGTTTACTTTTAAAAATATAGCTTGTGAGACTATAGGCTTATGATTGCCTTTAATTACTTTGCCTTCAATAAGGCTATGACTTATTAATCCGCAATAAATTGGATTTCTAAACATATTAGATAGTCGTTGCTTGTATATTGTCCATCCTAACCGTTTCAATCTTTCTACAATCTCAACATTAGTAAGCCCTTCATTGGCTTTCCAATGAAATGCCTTTTTGATCAAAGGTGCTTTATCATCATGGATTATAATAGGAATATTTTTATCGTTCCTACTGTTTTTATAACCCATAGGAGCTGTTCCCATCCAATAGCCCGTCATTAATCGATGTCGCATACCCTTTTTGGTATTCTCACTACGAATGTCATTATCATAACGACTATAGAGTAAATGAAAGTTTTGCATGAATGTTCCTGTAGGAGTATCACTGTCTATATTTTGAGTTAAAGAAAGTACTTTGATTCCTCTTTTTTTTAACCCTTCCACAGTAGCAATAGCCAATCCTCCTGTTCTGGAATACCTATCTAAACTATATACGATGATATTAGTGATCTTCTTTTGCTTAACGTAAGTAAGCATTTGTTTGTAGGCTATTCGTTCATCTGTTTTTGCACTTTCATGTGTTCCACCGAAATAAGCACAAACTTCATAATTATTCTTTAAGGCAAACTCCTCACAAAGCAATTTTTGACTTTCAAGACTTGTGTTATCCTTTTGTTTGATGTCAGAAACACGGGTATAGATAACCGCTTTATTATTTCTAGCTATTTTCTTAGTGTTTCTTTTCGCAAAGGAAACAAAGTCTTGTAAGTCGTTCATAATTATTAAAGTGTTTGATAGACTACTAAAGCTATTTGTTTTAGCGTTTCTATGATTTCTAAGGCTTCTTGATCACTTAGACCTTCCAAGCCTTCACATTTTTTTAATTCTTCAACACTGATCGTTTTTAAAGCTTCAGTATTTGTACTTTCTGTTAACATGGAATAAGAATATAAATTGAAGAGACATGATTTTTAAACCTGTTCTTCCGTCCATACTTGTAGTGAAAGGTTTTATTCTTTCCTACATTACTTCTATTCCGTATCTAAATAATCTTTTATGATTTTTTGAATATTACTATCAAAATCTAACAGCGAAAGCATTTCTTTAATTAGAATATTTAAGGTTATACTTAAATGATGCCCCGCCATAGAATCCTTGATCATATTTGTATACTCATTTTTAGAAACAAGCCTTCCATCTCCTTGTTCTGAAACAATAAGAAAACAGTTTTGCTTATCAAATAATGTCCTAGCTATCTGCTTTTGAAATATAGATAGTGATTCGCTGTTACTGTCATGATCTGTATTTGACATATCACTATTCACTTTAGCGATAAGCAAATTATCAATACCGAAAGATCGCATTAAGACAATTGAGCGAATCCATACGACTTCAAAGAAGTCAAATTCGTTCTTTTTACCACTAGATGCTAATTCGCGCTCATCATTTAAAAGCCCCGTAGCTTTCCAATGATGAAGCTGTCTATTCGTGACAAAGGGTAAATCAAGCGTTTTAAAGCGTTTTTGCAAACATACTTTGATAATCTGCTCTAAGGATAAAGATGTCTTGTCTATCATTCTAAAATAAAGTCATACTAATTATTCAGATACGAATATAATCAAAATAAATTACATTTAAGTAATTTGTAGATGATCTTGTGGGAATGATCTATCTTGTTTTAGTACTAAAACTTTCATGAAATAGTGATAGGGAATCTTTACTCCAAAACTAGATCCTGTGCGATAATCAACGATGGTTATCAAATTATTTGATTTATGTCTAAGCTGACGAATATGATTTTTAATCGTTTTTACATCTTGTCCTGTCTCTTGAGCTATTTTACGAGCATGAACATAAAGCATTGGCATAGTATCTGAACCAATGTCGATTTTGGAAATGTCATTACAAAAATAAGGGTACTCATAAGTATGCCCAGTAGTTTTTTCATTCAGCAAGTTTTGATAGTTCTCAAAAAGAGTACATAGGGTTAAAAGGTTTCCTTTTTTTATTCTATTATTAAAATCAGGACGATTTTTATTTTTCCGTTTAATAGCCTGCTTTAATTTTTGGCGATCAAAAATGTAGAGTATTTGTTTTTTCTTTCTCTTTTTTTTCATTTTCATTTTTCTTTAAAACAATTCATAAATAGTGTATTTTTTTTAAGGTTTCTTTAAAAAGAAGGATGCACTTTCTAACCTTCTTTGTTCGTAGTGATGACAAAGTTTGAGCGTACAGATGGGAAAACCGCGTCGCAAGTTTGGTACCCCTGACAAAAAGAGAGTTTTGATAATGGAATATTTTTTTTTTTTTAAAATCTCCACAACAAAAACGAAGAAGTAATGACAATTAGAGTCAAGTCTCATTAAATGATAATAAACAGATAGTTACGGAGTGTATTCTAATTTTAAGAATAAATTGAATAGCAAGTATTATTTGACTATTAGACAACTCAAAATTGATCTTATTTTTTACCATGTGTATCTCTTAGGTCTACCCAAAAAAGTTTTAAAAGAGTGTTTTTTTAGTGAAAAAACTGATTTTTTGGGCTTTTTAAATGTAAAACTGCTTTACTACTCAAAATTTTACACGTAAAAAACGATTTAAACAAAGCCACTTATATTTTTAATTTATCATTCGTACTCTATTTATTTTATTAATATACTTTTCTTGGTAAGTAAGCCCTAACCACATAATCCATAGTTTCTAAATAAATCGCCTTTTTCTGACAACGACTTTTAGCTTTTCAATCTAAATTTGATAATACGTTTTTCTTCATTTTTTAATCAGTTGATAAATAGCGCATTTTTTTAAGTCTTTTTTAAAAAAGAAGGATGCACTCTCTAACCTTCTTTGTTCGTTCTAGTGGCAAAGTTTGTATAAAGAAGTAGAAAACCCTTGGCGCGACTTTGGTAAAGTGACAAAACAAAAATCTAACTTAATGATTAAGAATAGATTGAAATTCGAAAAAGTACCAAAGTCTAATAATGGTTGGTAAATACATTTTCTTTTTTAAGAGTGAAGTATCGTTTTAAGCTAGATTATAAAAACCTGTTTTGATATCAATAGAGCTTTTTTTGTTCAGAAAAAAAGATGATGCTTTAGAAAAAGAGTAGTAAAAATTAGCGTGTAAAATCAAGTGCTTAAAAAA
>CAYGQJ010000016.1:0-15527 GCA_964351845.1 uncultured Flavobacteriaceae bacterium
AAAACCCATTGATTTTGAGACACTCAAAGAACTTATTAAAAGGTATTTGAATATTGGCGAATCTGAAGGTTCTTAATTGTTTTAGTAAGAGATTAAATCAATGGTAAAAAAGGTACTCTTCGCTTTTCCTTTAATAGTTTGTTTATCCATTTGTTGATGTTGGGTAAATATGCTTTACTAGGAACAATCATTTTGAAGATATACCACATTTTTGATAGCAATAGCGTTCGTAATAACCTCATTTTTCTTTATTAGTTGTCTTGGCACTTTCGCAGTAGTTATACTAAATAAATTTAAAATTGGTCAGGTGCTAATTTACTACACTATAAAAATAACGAAGCCTTCTTTTAATAGTTTTCAGTATTTAGAAGAACTAATCTAACAATCAACAGCCCAAAAACACTATTATTTCAAATCCAATATTAATTTGCTTCAATATATTCTAATGTATTATCAGTGATACCACCCCCATCTACCGTTTTAATTACACGTGATGTATTCCCATTTTGGTCATACTCATACGTTAGAACAACATTATATAATGCACTAATATTAAAAATTTCAGAAGTATATTCTATAACATTTTTAGTACTTGTGTAATGCTGAGGAAACCAATCAAACTGAGGCTCTAAATTTCTCTCTAACGCTTTAAAAGTCATAGGAATTTCATTTGAGTCCCATTGCATTATTGTATCAACTACTGATAATTCATTATTACGATAATATTCTATTTTTGTTACTCTACCTTCATTATCATGAAAAAATAATGTTAAAAAATCAGATCCTTCTAAACCAATTAGTTCTTTTGATTTAATAAGTTTTCCTTCGAAAGTATATTTAACTTCATGTGAAGAAGGACCATTAGCAGTATTAAGAGTATTGATCCCATGAAAATTGGAGTCAGTGTATGTTATAACTTCTATCACTCTAGTTATGCCATCAAATTCTCGGTAGTATTCTATTGATTCAAGTTGCATATCGTTATATGAAAATACAAAACTTGTATTAGGAGTTAATCCAGTTTGAATTGATGTAAGCCTATTTAAATTATCATAGTCATATATAAGTCTAGATCCATGAATACTCGGATCAACAACTTCTAATAAAAAATTATTTTCAATTATTTCAGAAACTTCATCATCTGTATCACAAGAAAATGAAATAAAAAACACTAGTAATAAAATACATTTTTTCATAGTATTACTTTTTTAGTTTATATAATTAAGACTTTAAAAACTAAAAAGGGTTGCGTATTAATCTGAATGGAAAAGTTCAGTTTAATACGCAACCCATTACAGATAAAATTGAGCATCTTTACTTACTTCTTTAGTATAATAATACTTAAAGAACTTTAAAATTGTTGTCTATAGTCAATTCTCGAAATAGAAAATATAAGCAGTACTGTTTGAAATAGATTCTACTAACACCTTTGGTGATACCCGACTCACACGCTTTATAATAAGCATTATTGCTAAAAATAGATCCTTCGGCAGGCTCAGGATACCCGACTCGCGCGTTTTACAATAAACGTTACT
This sequence comes from uncultured Flavobacteriaceae bacterium, assembly GCA_964351845.1. GTDB lineage: Bacteria > Bacteroidota > Bacteroidia > Flavobacteriales > Flavobacteriaceae > Dokdonia. Next base: position 1,536 of record CAYGQJ010000016.1, read on the forward strand.
ACTTGAAATAGATCCCAATAACACGTTTGGGATAAGCGGTTCGATGAGATCCTGATATGCATCAGGATAAGCGACTCGCAATCTTTCTCTAGCGCTTCGCTTAGAGAAAGATGCTCGCTGCTTACATATTTCTCCTATACTGGCCTCCTACTTCAAAGAGTGCGCTGGTGATTTGTCCTAAGGAGCATACTTTGGTGGCTTCCATGAGGTGCTCAAAGATATTCTCATTTTGAATCGCTGCTTCTTGAATTTTAGAAAGTTCCGCATCAATTTTATCCGCTTTCTCTTTTTGTAAATGCTTCAGCATGCTAATTTGATACTGCTTTTCCTCTTCCGTAGCTCTAATGACTTCGGCAGGTCGTACGGTGGGGCTTCCTTTACTACTTAAAAAAGTATTCACGCCTATAATCGGAAATTCACCGGTATGTTTAAGTGTTTCGTAATACAAACTTTCTTCCTGAATCTTACTGCGTTGGTACATCGTTTCCATCGCGCCCAAAACGCCTCCGCGTTCGGTGATACGATCAAATTCTAAAAGCACCGCCTCTTCTACAAGATCGGTCAGCTCTTCTATAATAAATGATCCCTGAATCGGATTTTCATTTTGGGTTAATCCTAATTCTTTATTGATAATCAACTGTATGGCCATGGCACGACGCACACTTTCTTCGGTAGGTGTGGTAATGGCCTCATCATACGCATTGGTATGTAAGGAATTACAATTGTCGTAAATCGCATACAAGGCTTGTAAGGTCGTACGAATATCATTAAAATCAATTTCCTGAGCGTGTAAACTACGTCCAGACGTCTGGATGTGGTATTTCAGCATTTGTGCGCGCGAATTGGCATTGTATTTATTCTTCAATGCCTTTGCCCATATTTTTCTAGCCACACGACCTATTACCGCATATTCTGGATCGATTCCATTAGAGAAAAAGAACGAAAGGTTAGGTCCAAATTTATTGATGTCCATCCCACGACTTAGGTAATACTCCACATACGTAAAACCATTCGCTAGTGTCAAAGCAAGCTGTGTAATTGGATTGGCTCCTGCTTCTGCAATGTGATACCCAGAAATAGACACCGAATAAAAATTACGGACTTTCTCTTCTATAAAATACTGCTGCACATCTCCCATCAGTCGTAACGCGAACTCTGTAGAAAAAATACAGGTGTTTTGTGCTTGATCTTCTTTTAGAATATCTGCTTGCACTGTTCCCCGAACTTGTGCTAAGGTGTCTGTTTTGATACTCGCATACACATCGGCTGGAAGGACCTGATCTCCTGTAACTCCGAGAAGCATCAGGCCAAGACCATCATTCCCTTCTGGAAGATCCCCTTGATAAGCAGGACGGGTTTTCCCTTTATAAATAGCAGCAATCTTAGCAGCTACCTCTGCTTCAAGCCCCTGTTCCTTGATGTATTTTTCACAATTCTGATCGATAGCGGCATTCATAAAGAATCCTAGTAACATAGGTGCTGGGCCATTAATGGTCATACTTACCGATGTCATCGGATGGCTTAAATCAAACCCAGAATATAACTTTTTAGCATCATCAAGACAGCAAATACTTACCCCTGCATTTCCAATTTTACCATAAATATCTGGTCGATGTCCTGGATCATTTCCGTAAAGTGTCACACTATCAAAAGCCGTACTAAGACGCTTAGCTGGCATTCCCAAACTTACATAATGAAAACGCTTATTGGTACGTTCTGGTCCCCCTTCTCCTGCAAACATACGTGTAGGATCTTCTCCCGTACGCTTAAAAGGATACAATCCTGAAGTATATGGAAATTCTCCTGGTACATTTTCTTGTAATACCCATCGTAAAATATCGCCCCAAGCTTCATATTTCGGCAACGCTATTTTAGGAATTTGTGTGTGTGATAATGATTCTGTGTGGGTATCTATTTTAATTTCTTTATCTCTTACTTTAAACGTGTACACAGGATCTTTATACCGATTCACTTTCTCATCCCATCCTGTGATGACTTCCCAATTATAAGGATCTAAGTCTAACTTTACACGGTCAAATTGTGCCAACAACAACTTCACTAAATCGGTGTCTTCTTCGGTTGCGCCCTCAACTACCGTCGAACTGATATCCAAACCTGCTTTATCTAGTGCCGGTTTGCTGCCTATGATACTCTCTATGGTTTTATAGATCCCGTAGAGACGTTGTGCGGTTTCTTGTTGCGCTTTCGCGAAAGCGTCATATCCCCTATTACTCTCTGCAATCTCGCTTAGATAGCGTGTACGTGCTGGTGGAATCACAAAAATCTTCTCACTCATCTCCTTACTAATCTCAAAGGTTGAGGCTAGATCGGCTTCATTGACTGCATTTACATGCTCCATAATCTTCTTATAGAGGGTGTTCATGCCTGGATCGTTAAATTGAGAAGCGATGGTTCCGAAAACGGGTAAATCATCTTGGTGCGTATCCCAAAGGTTGTGGTTACGCATGTATTGTTTTTTAACATCACGTAGCGCATCTAGCGAACCGCGTTTGTCAAACTTATTAATCGCTACCAGATCGGCAAAATCAAGCATATCGATTTTCTCCAATTGAGTTGCTGCACCAAATTCAGGAGTCATCACGTATAAGGAGACATCAGAATGCTCTAAGATCTCAGTATCAGATTGCCCAATTCCTGAAGTTTCTAAAATGATTAAATCATAGGCTGCTGCTTTCAGCACTTGGATCGCTTCGGCTACATATTTTGAAAGCGCCAAATTACTCTGTCGCGTCGCTAGCGAACGCATATAGACTCTTGGGGAATTAATAGCATTCATACGAATGCGATCCCCTAATAATGCGCCACCCGTTTTGCGTTTGGAAGGATCTACAGAAATAAGACCAATGGTTTTTTCTGGAAAATCCACCAGAAAACGACGTACCAATTCATCGACCAATGATGATTTTCCTGAACCACCTGTTCCTGTAATTCCTAGGACTGGCGTTAATGAGGTTTTATTTTTCTCGTGTATGGCTTCTAGCGTTTTTGCAGCAACTTCTGGAAAATTCTCTGCTGCAGAAATCACTCTGGCAATCGCTCTAGGATTCTTTTTTGTAAGATGATCTACTTCTCCATTTAACGTATCACCAATAGGGAAATCGGATTGTTGTACCAAGTCATTAATCATTCCTTGTAATCCTAGCTCACGACCATCATCTGGAGAATAAATACGGGTAATCCCATACTCCATGAGTTCTTTGATTTCTTCTGGAAGAATTACGCCGCCACCGCCGCCAAAAATCTTGATATGCTCACCTCCTTTTTCTTTGAGAAGGTCATACATATATTTAAAATACTCGTTATGCCCCCCTTGATAAGAGGTTAAAGCAATCGCATTCGCATCTTCTTGAATGGCAGTATTCACCACTTCTTCGACACTACGGTCATGACCTAAATGAATCACCTCTACGCCAGTACTTTGTATGATGCGACGCATAATGTTAATAGCAGCGTCATGCCCGTCAAAAAGAGAGGCAGCAGTGACGATACGAACTTTATTTTTTGGAGTATAGGGTGTGGCTTGTTTCATCTTCAAAAAAAAGGTGTTTTATAGATGCAAATTTACGTAATATTCAATAAAAATGCTGATTTAATTATAATATCTAAAAAATTAGAAAAGATAAAAGTTAATTAGTTTATGGTTAAATTATGCTCGCTAAATAGTATGTTTGAAAGGAATTGTATCTATGTGTAAGAATCATTTAATTACCAAACATTTATGTTCGTTCTATTAATCATTATTTCATTTAACATCATAAGTATAGCAATGGCCTTATCTAGCTATTTTACAGCGAAGGCTTTGGGTATTCATACTAGAAAATTTTATATATGGTTTGATTATGGCTTTAGTCTATATAAATTCAACTACAAGGGTACTGAATTTGGTATTGGATGGCTCCCATTAGGAGTAGATTTAAGATTTAGTCAATCTTTTCCTGCAGAAGATCCTACATCACAATCATATAATTCTTTATCACCTTATAAAAAGCTGCTACTGAATCTTTCTGGGCCTATTTTTGGTTTAATTGTGGGTATAGCTATATACGCTAACTATACTAGTGATTTTCGTATACTATCAAAACTTATATTTAGTATTATAGTTACACTAGCCATTTCTGGTATACTACTGCATGTAACATCTTTGATTTACAAAAAATTCATTTTAAAACATCTTCCAGTCATTGCAGAAAAATCGTTAATAATTTTTATCACATTTATATACATACATTTTTACACATTCATAATCATAATATGTGTATTAGAGATATTCCCTTTTGTAGATTTATTTACAAACATACTGTCAGGAGAATATGCGTCTCTTTATTTTACAAATACCTATTCTAGCAAAATCTTCGTTTTGATGATTACTTTTGTAAGTATTTTTATCTACTTAATCATGGTTACACCTTTTTTAGGGCGCAATAGTTTTTTTATCATAGAACTACTTTATACTATCATCACAGGAAAGAAATTTTCACAAAAAATATTAGAGAGAGGTAGTCTGTTTTTTTCTACAATTACTTGGGTAGTCTTTCTTGGAATATTTATAAATCTAATCGTAAATTACTTAAAGACATAAGTATACTATAATGGATACACCGCTCCTTGCCTCGCAAAGCGGTAGCCTTCTTTCTCTAGGGCGAGACGTTTGGAATTTTGTTCGTCCAATGCAGGGTTAGAATGATTAAAATGGATGAAAATCACTTTAGATTTTACAGCACTTGATTCATTTTTAAACAGGATGGTAGTTTCATCTATAAAAGGGTGTGGCACTTCGCTCATAGGCCTAGGGATCTCCCCTTCAGAGAAAAAAGTCGCATCTACAAAGGCATAATCTACTTTTTTTACTTCTTCCACAATCGACTTTTCCCAGGTGGACCACTTATCAATATCGGGGATAAATAAGGCTGTTTTTTCGGGTCCTTCGATTCGGTAGCCGACGGTCTCTGAAAATTCATCTCTGTGTGGTACTAGGAAAGGCGTGATGTGTAGCTTTCGCGAAAGCGTAACCACGCTATCTGCCTGCATTCCTCGTAACTGTATGTTTTGTAGGTCCACTAACTGACTCCAAGGCCCATTAGTTTTGAGATAGGTTTCCATTGTTGGCATTGCATACACTGGAATTTGCTTTGCGCCCATGGCTTCTCGTCCAAAATGCATTAAGCCCGTGTAGTGTCCGATATGCGCATGGGTCAAAAACACCCCATCTACAATCGTATTTGAGGATACTTCCTGACCTAAAAAATAGAGTTGTTCTGGGAGGTCAGGTGTGGCTTCAAAGAGGTATTTCTTTTGAGTCTCCGTATCAATAAGGCCTAAACTGACAACACGTTCTCGCTGGCGTTTTCCATCACGGACGGCTTCAAACTCCTGAGGATTATTAATATGAGGCATGCCCCCATCTTGAGCAATACCCACTACTTTTAAATAGATGCCTTTGTTCTCTTGAGGGGCTTCCGTTTCTTGAGGGGGTGTAGGAGACTGCGAACATCCAAAAATGAAAACGAATACGGGTATTATCAAAAATCTTAAATTCATATCTTTACCAAAATAATCTCAAAGATACCCAAATGAAAAAGTTTATCATCCTTTGTATAGCGATCAGTCTTAGTTCTTGTGACGAATTACAACAAGTCGTTAATAATCTTCCGCAAGATGGAGGAAATGTACTCTCTAATGCGCAAATTGGCAATGGTTTAAAAGATGCCTTACAATTAGGTATCGACAAACAAGTGTCTAAACTGACGGCAAAAGATGGTTTTTATAAAAACCAACTCACCAAAATCTTACTTCCGGAAGAACTTCGTAAGGTTGATAAAACATTGAGAGATATTGGACTTGGTAATCTTGCCGATGAAGGCCTGAAAGTGTTGAATAGAGCTGCTGAAGACGCCGTCAAAGAAGCGACACCTATATTTATAGATGCAGTGAAAGGAATTACTTTTGCCGATGCAAAAAACATATTGCTAGGCAGTGATGATGCCGCAACACAGTATTTAACGTCAAGAACGCAACAGGAATTATACAATAAGTTTAATCCTGTCATTAAAAACTCTTTTAGTAAAGTAGGCGCTGACCAAATATGGGAAAACCTGATTAACCGATACAACAGTATTCCACTGACCAACAATGTGAATCCTGATCTTACAGATTACGTAACCCAAGAAGCGCTAAAAGGGGTTTACAAAATGATTGCGGTCGAAGAAAAAGAAATTCGTACAAAATATACGTCTAGAACAACCGATCTTTTAAAGAAAGTCTTTGCCTTACAAGACTAAGTTTAGAAAATTACGAGTAAAAAACCTCCTATTTCCTTAGAGAAATAGGAGGTTTTTTATGGTACTAATTTCTACATGAACACTTTAAAACGTATGTTTTATATTATACAAGTATTAAATTTTAATATATTAAACATCTAACTTTCAATTTTTTACGTAACTTTAATATAACCCAAACCAACAACAACCTAAATGATGACCGCCCAATCAAAACATATAGAGTTCAAGAAATACTTGGAACGAAAGCACAAACGGCTTATTGAAGAAGCGTACAACGTAAAATTCACAGACGCTAGCTTGAGTGATGTACTTACCTATGAAGCACTAAAACTCGATCAAAAATTAAAATTTTTACAATTCTAGTTGTTCTCGTAGCTTTCTGAAATAATCAAAGGCTCCTAATAATCGGCTGCCGTACCAAGAAAAATATTCCCCATCCACCAGCATTATTTTGGCACGGGTGTATTGCGTGATTTCTTTGATATGCTTGTCAGCGAAAGGAAAAGGTTCTGAGGATAAAAAAACGTAGTCGACTTCCTTTAATGCTTCCAATCCAACTTCTGGATACCGGCCATGCTGGCTGTTAAAAATATTCTCAAAACCACATTCAGTTAATAGGTAATCAATAAACGTATCATTTCCTGCCACCATCCAAGGATCTTTCCAAATAAAATAGGCTACTTTCTTACGCGGTATATCTGTATTTATACTTCTTAAGAAATCAATATGTTTTCTTTGAATTTTATGACACAGTCTAAAAGCTTCTTCTTCTACTTTGAAAATACGTCCATACATAAGTATCAAACTTGTGGCTTCTCCTATATTCTTAATATCAGACACATGAACAGAAGCAATGGCTTCTAAATCGCGTACGATCTGCTCTGTATTCTCTTCTTTATTACACAGAATGATGTCAGGCTGCAGAGCTTTGATCTTGTTTACATGAACTTGCTTGGTACCGCCAACGACCGTCTTTTCTTTGATGAGTCCGTTGGGATGCACACAAAACTTAGTCAGACCTACGATCTGATCCCGTAGTCCTAAATCAACAAGTAATTCCGTTTGGCTTGGGACTAAAGAAACAATGCGTGTTGGTGTTTTTGACACTAGAAGTACGCGGCCTAATTGATCTGTATACTCCATAAAGAACGCATTTAGGAACGATCTTCAAGAATGGTTTGCATCGCTTGCTGCATGGCTTTGGCGGCAGTACGCGCAGCGTCAGCAAAATCTTCGCCTTGGGACTTATAGATAATCCCGCGAGAGGAGTTGATCAAAAGACCGACATCTTTAGTCATTCCGTATGTACAAACGTCTTCAAGACTTCCGCCTTGAGCGCCCACCCCAGGCACCAATAAAAAGGCTTCTGGAATAATCGCACGAATATCGGTTAAATACTCGGCTTTGGTTGCTCCTACAACGTACATTAAGCGGTCGCTATTGGCGTATGTTTTGGAGGTTTCTAGTACTTTTTTATAAAGCTCTGAGCCGTCTATGAGTTGCGTTTGAAAATCAAAGGCGCCTTGGTTAGAAGTTAAAGCCAATACAATCGTATGCTTATCCTCAAACGCCAAAAAAGGCTCTACCGAGTCACGTCCCATATAAGGAGCAATGGTTACCGAATCAAATTGAAGTGATTCAAAAAATGCTTTTGCATATCGTGTAGACGTATTCCCAATATCACCGCGTTTGGCATCGGCGATGGTGAATTGCTCTGGGTAATGCTCATTTAGATACTTAATGGTTTTCTCTAACGATTTCCAACCTTCTATTCCATAAGCTTCATAAAAAGCAATATTCGGTTTATAGCCCACACACAGATCATGGGTCGCATCTATGATCGCTTTATTAAACGCAAAAATAGGATCTTCTTCTTGTAATAAATGCGTCGGAATTTTATCCAGATCGGTATCCAGTCCTACGACAAGGAAGGATTGTTTTTGATGAATCTGAGCAATAAGTTCTTGTGTAGTCATGCTTTAAGAAATTCTTTGTTTTCTACCTATAATTAGATATAATAACGCACCAAATATGGGTATGAATAGAATAACTAATACCCATATAATTTTATTATTGCCTGTAAATTCATTCCGTAATATATCGATCAGTGCTATTAGAGGAATGATAAAGAAAAAAACGACAAGTGCTATTTGCCAAGGTCCAATCATTCCTAGAAATATAGATGCTATCATCATAATTCTCCTTCGTTGGCTTTCAGTTTTTCTGTATTAGACACCAGCTGTAACTCATCTAATATTTTCTGAATATCACCATTCACAATATTTTGAAGATCGTATAATGTCAAACCAATACGGTGATCTGTCACACGTCCTTGCGAATAATTATAGGTTCTAATTTTTGCACTACGATCTCCACTACTCACTTGGGAGTTCCGTTTGGCGGCATCTGCCTCTTGCTTTTTGGCTAACTCCATATCGTAGAGACGAGAACGAAGTACCTTAAAGGCTTTTTCTTTGTTCTTATGCTGTGATTTCTGATCCTGACATTGTGCCACCAATCCTGTTGGAATGTGTGTTAAACGCACCGCAGAATAGGTCGTATTCACCGACTGTCCGCCAGGGCCTGATGAACAGAAAAAATCAACACGTACATCTTTAGGTTCGATTTGAACATCAAACTCTTCAGCTTCTGGTAATACCATTACCGTAGCGGCACTGGTGTGAACACGTCCTTGTGTTTCGGTTTGCGGTACACGCTGTACACGATGCACACCCGCTTCAAATTTGAGCGTTCCGTAGACATCGTCTCCTGTGATTTCAAATTGGATTTCTTTAAATCCACCTGAAGTACCTTCAGAAAAATCAACCGTACTATGGCTCCACCCCTGCTTGCTATCGACATACTTGGTGTACATACGATATAAATCGCCTGCAAAAATACTCGCTTCATCTCCCCCGGTTCCTGCACGGATTTCGACCACAACATTCTTCGCATCTTCAGGATCTTTAGGGATCAGCATCATTCTGATCTTTTCTTCCAGTTCTGGGATAGCAGTTTTGGCTTCGTCCATTTGCATTTTGGCCATTTCGACCATCTCTGCATCACTCCCATCGGCAAGAATCTCTTCTGCTTCCTCGAGATTGTTGGTGTATTCTATATATTTTTCACGCTCATCCATGAGCGCTCTCAAATCTTTGTATTCTTTATTGAGCTCTATATATCGTTTTTGATCTGTGATAATATCAGGTTGAATGATCAAATCACTCACTTCATCAAAACGCTGTTTTACGATCTGTAATTTTTCTAACATAATTGCCTTCTACTTGACGCGAATTTACAATTTTCAATTGATATTTTCTTTGCGTATCATTGCTTTTAATATTACTATTTTAACTTTATATAACTGTAAAGAGTCATAGCGATAATTTTTGACTCAAATATGTCTTTTCCCCGACCCTAAAGGGTGGACATATTCTTAGATTTAAGGACTAAAATTAGAGTTTTTGCTCCCTTTAGGGCAAGGAACCAAAAATTTATTAAAAGCTAACGTATATTAAAAAAACAAAAAAAATAGCCTTTGGAGGCGGCTGTCATTGGTGTACGGAGGCGGTGTTTCAGATGGTAAAAGGGGTTCACAAAGTGGATCAAGGCTTTATTGCTTCGACGGTACCTCATGATGCTTTTTCAGAAGGAGTGATTGTCCATTTTGATCCACAGATTATTGGTTTAGAAGAGCTTCTGGAGGTGCATTTGCATACACACAAATCCACAAGTAATCATAGTTTTCGGACAAAATATCGATCGGCGATGTATTGGTTTGAAAAGGAGCAAGAGTCCGCTTTCGCGAAAGCGATCCCAACTTTACAACCCCAGTTTCCAAGCCCCATCATCACCAAAGTACTCCCTATGATCACGTTTACCTTAAACGATGCATCTTTTTTAGAATATTACAAAAGAAATCCCGATGCACCATTTTGCACGCGGTATATCGAACCTAAATTGGAAAAGTTACAAAAGCAATATACTTCGTTAATTAAAGATTTGTAAGCCCTTTATTTTGATAAACTTTTACTTTTTTCCCATTTTCAAAAACAAACGCTAGCGTACTATTTTCTTTAAGTATTTTGGTTTGGTATTTATTAAGGGTACATAAATCTGTAAATACCTTTCCGTTAATCGTTTTTATTTCATCTCCTTGTCGTATTCCTAGATTCCAGGCGTCACTGTCTTCTTTAATATGAAGTACGATCATTTTGTTATTCTTAAAAATTGCGCTACAATCATAACTCAAAAAAACTTCTGTAAATTGTTGATCTGACACATAGAGTTCTTTGTTTTTCAAACTCATAAAGAGTCGTTTACCTCTCCATAGGTTGTTCCCTATTTTCGTTTTTTGATTACCATAATCTACAATTGGAGTTACTTTAACCTCCTTAGAAGTAATTTCTGGAAGTTGTAAAATGGTAGAATGTGTTCTTGTTAATGCTCCATTAGCATCAAAAAAGCCACTATAAAGGGTCACTTTAGGATATTGGTCTATACTTAAAAAGTTATAATCCGTTTTTTTAACATCAGACTCTCTAGCGCCGGTATCTAATAAGAATTTAATTTTCTTTCCATTCATTTCAAAAAAAACAGAAGGACTATTATTCTTGAAGCTAAAATCCAAGGCATGCATTGTTTTGACTTCTTCAGGATAATAATCAGCCGGAGACATAATGAGTATTTTTTTCTCATAATCAATGGTCCAATTAAAATGCTTTGTGATATCAACACCTAAGACTCCATCTATATTATAACATGAAAAAATACCATTTTCATCATTTCCTTTCAAAATTCTATGATTATTTACTTTCCTACTTCCTAATTGAATCGTACCACTTTTATAATAACGCATTTTTGTAGTAGAACCATTTGATGAAGTCAAGAGTACAGTTTTTGAAGTGCGCTTAAGTGCATCTTTCACCCAGGAAAAACCTAAGGTAACTTGCGCACCGGTATCAAATGCAAATTGTTTCTCTACTCCATTAAACGTAATCGGAACAATAATAATCCCTAAATCATTACGAAACGGAATGGTGTCTTGAAAAGCTGGGGGTTGCTGTGCGTATAACGATAAAGAAATAAAGCACAGGACTAAGAAGAATATAGATTTTTTCATACGTGTTTTCATAGGTAACAAAAGTTAGACCAAAAAACGGTGTGCGTATTACAATGAGTCATTTATGAAATATAAGAAATAAGTATATCATTTTATATTTCTCATACGTTGAGAGCCTATTATATTGTAAATATGCACATTACATTCATACTTCTATTTGTCAAAATACAGTATTCACAAACTTCCCTGTAAGAATATTCTTATATTTAGGGTAATACTAACTTTTAAATACTACAAATATGTTTACAAAAATTAAAGGAATCAAAGGCGTAAAGTCATTAAGTAAGGATGAACAAAAAGCAATATCTGGAGGATTTTGGGGCGGATGTGAATTCGGTATCTGTGGGGATGATAACGATTGTGAATGCGGTGTTTGTGATTTTTTCACTAATACACCTTTTCCTGTAGGCACCTGTCTTTTTTAACGAGTTTGAATATAGTAACTAAGAAATCCTTTGAAATGAGTTTTGAAGGATTTTTTTGGTTAGTGATGACATACTACACTATTTTTTAAAATCATTATTCTATAACATATTTTATCAGTCGTTGTTCGTTTTAAATGTTCTCAAAGATTGTATTAGTACAGCCATGTTTTTCTTCAATTCACTTGTCTGCGATACGCTAGCTGTAAGATTGTAGAAAATACCTTGTGTATCGCTTTCCAGAATAAAAATGAAACTTTCAGATTCACCATAAGTTCCAGTATTTGATTTTGTATGTAGAAAAAATGCTTTCCTATCAAAAATTTCAGTTTCTCCAGTTTCCACAACTGCTCCATCCCAATTTGTTTCAAGCAGTTCAAGATAGTATTCAAATTCAGATTTGAGATCAGTCCTTTCCCCAAAACTCTTAGTTTTTTGAATTGACATAACATCAACAAATCCGTCTCTGTCTGGTTTTGAGCCAGCATCAATTCCGAATAGTATATTTTCATGTTCATATGTTTCCACTTTCCATTCCCAATCTAAAGGGATAAAAAGCGAAAAATCACCATTTGGGTATTCAATTTTTTGTTTAGCAAATTTTACAGGGTAATTGGCGTAATCATTCAGTTTATCTATTGAATTTGAGCAGGAGGCTGTCAAAATCAAAAAAAGTAGTGCTGTAAAGTATGTTTTTTTCAAATAGTGTAGTATTAATATCTAAACGCCCCCTTATCACTATTGATCGTGAGCTTTTTCCCTTCCTGGCTTGCTTCTACCCTACCCACAATCTTTGCAGGGACATCAAACGACTTAGAGATGGCTATCAACTCCTTGGCGATCGTTTCATTGCAATAGATTTCCATACGGTGTCCCATATTAAACACTTGGTACATTTCTTTCCAATCGGTACCACTTTCTTTTTGAATCAGATCAAACAGTGGTGGCACTTCAAAAAGGCTGTCTTTGATAATATGTAGGTCTTCTACAAAGTGTAGAATCTTAGTTTGCGCGCCTCCACTACAATGCACCATTCCGTGAATGTCTTCGGCACTATATTTAGAAAGGATTTCTTTGATAATCGGTGCGTAGGTCCGCGTAGGCGAAAGCACCAACTTCCCAGCATCAATCGGGCTATTCTCCACGGTATCCGTGAGTTTTTTAGAACCGCTATACACCAAATCTGCGGGTACTGCCGCATCAAAACTCTCTGGGAATTTCTGTGCTAAATAGTTGTCAAACACATCGTGCCTCGCGGATGTTAATCCGTTGCTGCCCATACCGCCATTATATTCCGTTTCGTAAGTAGCTTGTCCAAAAGACGCAAGGCCTACGATCACATCACCGGGTTTAATATTGGCATTATCAATCACATCACTTCGCTTCATACGTGCGGTTACCGTAGAATCCACAATAATCGTTCGGACTAAATCGCCCACATCGGCCGTCTCTCCGCCTGTGGAATGAATCGTGACGCCAAAAGATTTTAGATCTTCGAGTAATTCTTCTGTCCCATTGATAATCGCCGAAATCACCTCGCCAGGAATCACATTTTTATTACGTCCGATGGTCGATGACAAAATGATATTATCCGTCGCTCCCACACACAGCAGGTCATCTACATTCATGATCAAGGCATCTTGTGCAATGCCTTTCCACACCGATATATCGCCCGTTTCCTTCCAGTACATATACGCCAACGCCGATTTGGTACCAGCACCATCCGCATGCATAATCAAGCAATAGTCATCATCTCCCGTAAGATAATCAGGTACAATTTTACAGAAAGCTTTCGGAAAAAGCCCCTTGTCTACATTTTTAATCGCGTTGTGTACATCTTCTTTTCCTGCAGATACGCCACGTAGCGCATACCGTTTTGAAATATCTTGGCTCATAGGTTGTTTTCGATGTCACAAAAATAGGGATAATACCTATTAAACATCAAAAGGATCGATTAAAATTAGTTTCTTTCTCACTCATGTTTCATTAAAAAAATGGAGCCCTAGCTAAGGCTATGACTCTATTTTATACTATCATCTAATCAAGAAATCATTCAAAATATATAATCACCATTTTAATCTCTAATAGGGATACTAATAGATTTTTAAAGGGTACGCTTTCAAGGAATGTAGTGACGTAGAAGTTTATA
>CAYGQJ010000016.1:15627-28614 GCA_964351845.1 uncultured Flavobacteriaceae bacterium
TAATAGATTTTTAAAGGGTACGCTTTCAAGGAATGTAGTGACGTAGAAGTTTATACTGAGTGCAGCCGAAGTGCGAAAGCGTATAATACCATCTCCCCTTTGAAATCCCACAAACAAATCACTTTCTAAAAGTCCATTTTGAAGTATCCATAGTAAAAAACTCTAAATAATGACTGAAAATTCTTACGTGTTTTCAACTACTTACTGTGTTACAAATAAATTATACACACTTACATCTAAAAATCTGTATTAAAACCTGCATTTTGCGTATTTTAGAATACTGTATAGATTCCCCCGTATACATAAAAAATAGCTATCGCATTGAAATCGACCCATACACCCAAAGTAGTTTTAATACTGCTTTTATTTATTTTTACAGGGAACGCATACAGCCAAACGCAAGACGTTCTCGGTCAAGGATTTGACATTCGCTATGTCGATCCGCTGGACTGGAGTCGTTCTTCTAAAGGGAAAACGCTTTTACAAGGAACCCCCGAACGAACTCCCAATGCGCAAAGTTTTCCTGAAACGCATCTTTTTGTGACCAATTCCTATGAATATGAACAAAAAGTACTAGAGACTGATACAGTTAACTTTCCTTTTGTCGCTCATAACAGCAATGCACATTATAAACTCTACGATACGGCTGAGAGTCCTGATGTGCTCATGGTGTACACTAAAAAGAAAGTAGGCACAGAGACAGCCTTACTTCGCTTGAAAGGAAGTGTATTGGATAGTGCCCTTGTAGAAGACTTTAACCGACTAGGTCGAGATATTACCCCTAGTGGTTTTATTGCTCGATACGGTACTCACATTGCACAAGCAGTGGCCTATGGCGGCGTATTCTTGCTTCAAAATTCTATTGCAAAAAATGACTATATCTACTCGCCCTACGATGAGGAAGCCTTTAAAGAAAAAGTAATTCAAGACATCACCCAACAGCAACTCAATGCAATAGATACCGATCCTTTTATTAATGCAAAAAAAGGAAGGCCGTATACCGTGGGCGGTGATACGGATCAATTATGGTTGAATACCTGGGAGAAAACGGTTTCTAAACGTACACAGTCGCCTATCGAAATTCGCATGACACCTATTGTTGACATTTTACGTGCTTTCCCATTGCCTGATATTAAAGATAAGTCAGAAAAAATAACCTTGCTGGACAGTATGACTACACTTGCGATCCAAACAGCGCGTGCTAATGTGAGTAAAAAAAAGAAAAGCACCTTCTTTAAAAAATACTCCCTCCGATTCAAACAAGAGATTGTCAGTTTTGTTAAAAAGAGTATGGGGCCTGTAAAAACAGATGGAAATGATTATACCGGAGATATCTTTTTTGGTGGTTTCTCCAAGGATGAAGCCATGCTACAGACCAAACCGCTGATCGACAGAGGTGGGCTTCGTTTGGAAACCCTAATCACCGACGAGGTAGTCACTCTAGACAAAAATGTGATTGTGACTATCAAACCGGAAGATATTGAGTTTGGGTATATGAGTGTGTGGGATGATACCAAAAAATTATTTAAAAGCGCTGATAGAAAAAGATTGCGGGTTGCAGGTTCTAAAGAAGCCAAAACCTACTATAAAGATGCACTCTTAAGCAACGTTCAAAAAACCATTACGCTGACCTCCGTAGATGATCACATTTATGAAGTGGTGTACACCATGGAGTTGGTACGAGAAACCAATCTTCTCAAAAACACCAATACGCAATATAATTATGTCATCGACTCTGAGTTAGTCGCCGCCGTCGCTACAGGAAATGTAGAGCGTCTTGAGAAATTATTCCTACGGAATGGAAATCTAAGTGCACAGGGACTTATAGAAGCCGTAATCACGAATAAACAGTCGACTACTATTCTCAATTATATTTTAGATAAAGGGGTGGTGCCCACCACACGGGATTTAGATATTTTATTTGAACGTCAGCATTTTAATCCTGAATATGCGCTAATCCTTTTAGAACGAGGGGCGGTTCCAAAAAACAATATGATTTATAAAGCCGTAGCCTATAAGAGCGCGCCTGTGGTTTATGCCCTTTTTAGAGAAGGTGCTCAACCGCGTAATAATGATCTTTCATTTGCCTTACAGCTTCGCTACTACCCTACTGTAAAAGCATTGATGAGTGAAGAATATGAGGTATTTGATGCAGGAGAAGATGAATTACTTCTTGCAATCGAGAATGAAGATGCAGCGCTTGCCCAAAAGTTTATTGCGATGGGAGCGACAGCCAATGCATCTATGCTAGATCAAGCAATTAAAACTGAAAATAGTGACCTTAAAAACACCGTTATTCCTGTCACAGAAGCTTCTAACGAATCCCTTGAGGTTGCTGCCGCTGCCGATGATGATCGTCTTTTTGAATATTTTATTGACAAGGACGCAAAGATCAATACCAATGTGGCGGTAGAAATGGCGATTGATAATAAGAACACCAATATCCTAGATCTGGGATTAAAAAATGGTGGCGAAGCTTCTGAAGCCTTGACCTATGCTATAGAAAAAGAAAATAAACCTGCTATTGAAGTTGCCTTAAAGAATAAAGCCATCCCAGAACCTGTATTTGCCTATGCCATAGAAAGTGAAGATATCCAACTTTTTGAAGATGTTTTACGTCTGTATGGTGGGTCATACGAAGAGGCACTAAAAGAATCGGTCAAAGGAAACGAAATCACATTTGCACAACTAGTACTCGCAGAAAATAAAGAACTCCTAAATACGAGTGAAGCCATACCCATCGCTGTAGAGAATGAAAATTTGGAGATGGTCACACTTTTAGTGAATAATAGCGGGAATCCTACAGAAGGTATAGAAACTGCGGTTCGAAAAGAGAATATCCCTATCGTTCAATACTTGATCTCTGAAGGGGCAGAAACCATGAGTCCTGAATTAATTACAAGTGCCGTAAAAGTTCAAAACTTAGCATTGTCAAAAGTACTTATTGAAGAAGGAAATGCTGATGCCAATGATGCGATTCAAGCTGCCGCAGAAACCGCTAATGTCGATATCACATCCTATCTTTTAGGCAAAGGAGCGACCGCCGATGAAGCCCTCAAAGATGCCATGGAAACCACCAACGAAGAGATCATCCTAATGCTTATGGAAAAAAGTACTTCCATCAACGAAAAAGCGTTATCTATTGCCTGTAGAAAAGGAAATCTAACGGTTGTAAAATACCTTTCGGAGAAAAAAGACTATGACATTCAAGAAGGAATGCTGGACGCGATTTACTATAAGCAAGACGAAATACTCCATTATTTATTGAGTGCAGGTGCACAATCCTCTCCTGAATTATTAAAAGAGGCTATTTCTGTCAACTACGGGAATGGAATCAAAGCGCTTATTAACAATGGCGTTGATGTCAATCATGTCTATGACACCAACGAAACAGCATTACTGTTATGCATAAAAGAGATGTCAGCCAATGATGCGTCTATCATTCGTTTCTTATTAGAAAAAGGAGCAGATATTAACCTGACTAATGGGTATGGTGAGACTGCAATGCACTTAGCTGCGCAACGAGGAGCGTCCTTTATCGAAGTGACAAAACTACTAGTAACTAATAATGCGGATTTAAAACTCAAAACTCTCAAGGGAAAAACACCGCTTGATTATGCCTCCGATAAGGAAGTCAAATCTCTAATCAAAAAAGAGTTAAAAAAATAAACTTCCATTCAGATAAAAACATCGTAAACCTCTCTTTTACTGACGTTTATCCCATAGAAATAAAGAGTAACACCTTATGCCAACAATCACTTAAAAATAGCCTACATACGAATTGGTACTGTATACTTTTTCGCTTAAAGCGAAAAGACATACAGGAATATAAAAATAAGTAGATGCATTGTTTATAAAAAAGAGAGTATGGAGGCATCTAAAAAGCAACTTAATACGTCATTCTTACAATAAGAAATATACCATACACTTAACAAAACAAAAACTCCCAAGTTTTAATGAAAACTTGGGAGTTTTTGTTTAGGGTAACAGCCTAGAGAAATTTACTCCCAATCAGGCATATTAGCGTTTGTAAATAACTCATCGTCTTCAGGGTTATTTCCGCCTAATTCAAATAAGAATATCGATGGGATCGCGCCTGTATTATTATCAACTCGTGTAAAGATAATATCTCCTTCAGATGGAGAAAATCTAGGATCTAAATCATTTTGTCCCGTAATAACATCGGTATTCAGGATGACACTCATTGAACTAGCGGTTTCATAAATGAACAAGCGACTTGAGAAAATTCGATATTGAGAATTTTCAGAATTGGATGTATCTCTTGAATAGAGAATACGATCTCCATTTGCGCTTATCTGTACTCCGCCAGCTGCGCCTAGAAGTCCTTCTAAGACAACTGTTTCTTCTAATCCTGTTGACACACGCGCAGTAAAGATTCTAACGTTGTATCCGTTGATATCATTGGTTTTTAAAAGTAGTAAATCAGCATCAAATTCTTGGATATCCACTTCAGAGATAAAGGAACCATCCGTTGTTTGATAGATTTCACTCAATCCTGAACCATCAGCACTGATGCTGTATAATTTATCAAAGGCAGGGTAAATGAGTCGGTCTCCGTTAGGTGACCACGTAAAATCAAGCTCATCTTGTCTAAATCCAGAAACTGGGATTGATGACGTTACTTGTTGCACGTTTTCACCAGTTAGATCCATTGTGAAAATATGGGTGCTTCCTCCTACGGTCCTCAGAAAAGCAATACGTTGTGCTAAATTATTTTTTCTAGGTCTAAAACTATTGGTCGCATCATCCGTGAGTTGAAATAGATTTAAATCCACCTGAGAATTCCCCGTATCTTCTTCTCCCGCTCCAGAAAATATAACACTGTTATCCCCTTCTTTTTTTACAAATAAAAATGGGTTTGATGGAAACGCCAATGTTGAAAACTCACTAATTGTAGAGGAAACAGGCGAATTATCATCATCTGAAACGGTGACTTGCCAAAAATAAGTAGCGCCTAGATCAAGATCGTTCACTGTAAACGTTGTATCCTGTTCAATGGTATAGTTTTCTATTTCGTTTGTGAACGCATTTCGTAGTTCCAAATCATAAGTAAGTGTCTCTGCGTTAGATTCAGAAGCACTCCATACGAATACTACTTCACTCTCCAAGTCGTCTGCACCATCTAGGGGTAATAATAGACTAGGAGCCGTCGGAGGATCATTCGCTGTATCGGAAAGATCTAATTCGAAAGCAACTGTAGCAATCTCATCAGGAATAACCGCAGCACCTTCAAAAGCAGTATCATACCCTTCTAACTCTGCCATTACAGAATAATCATCTACCGTGATATTTAATAATGAGAAAAAGCCATTATCATCTGTAAAAGCAGTACTTGATGACGGGTTGGTGGTAATTTTAACATTGCTTAATGGCATATTGTCTTCACTAGAAAGCACGGTACCTGTTAAACCTCCTGTTAATTCATCTTGTATTGTATCTTCACTACAACTGATAGTGAAAGCAAATACTAATAAAATAAACGCGTAACTGAAATTATTAATTCTCATCCTCGATATCTTCTATATTTTCTTTTTTGGATTTGTTTTTCCAATTGAAATTATAATTAACGCCTATACCAAAGTTAAAGTAAAAGTCATCTCTTTTTCCATTAACTCTGAAATCTAATTCATCACTTAAAACAACATTGTGCTCTCCAAAAACCTTGATTCCGACTCTTGGATTCAATTTATATTGGACACCTGCACCATATTGAAATTTAAAAAATGCCCTACCAAATCGTGTTTGTGTATCGGTCACTTCTCTAACATCTACGACAAGCCCTGGTCCTGCATAAATAAAAGGAGCTAGGTCATCTTTAGGTAATAAACTAAAAATACCATTAAGCCCTATACTTCCAAATATATTGGAATACTGCTCTCCATTATTTAACTCAAAAGCAGCTATATCAACACCAAAATCCATAAAGCTATTCAAATTTCGTTGATACGAAGCCGCTCCATAAAAACCAAGACGTCTTGTGGCAAAATCACCATCTATAAGATTTGCTCCTCCAGATACACTTAACGTATTCTTGTATTCTCTATCAACAAATAATCGATTATACAAGGCTTTAGACTCCTCAAAATCTTTTTCTTTTACATAATCAGCGACCAATGAATCGTTCACTTCTTTCCCTCCTTTAGAGCTCCATAATTGATCTTTCACTCCTTCAACGATTAAATCGTGTACTGCTTTTTCAATGGCATCTTTTACGGCTATTTGAACAGGCTCACTTTGTGTAATACCTGTTTCTGCTTCTAATAAACGTTGAAATTTCACAAACCTAAAAAAGTTACCACTTAATGATTGCGATAATATGGTTTTAGAAACATATATGGTTTTAAGAATCTCTCCACTTGTAGTAGAAACCGCTCTTAAATAAACGGTTATTCTATCCTGACGATATTGCGAAGAAGCTCCGAGCCCAAAATATCTAGCTCCTACCCCACCTGTAACGATATTGGTATCATATGAGATGATTCCTCCTTCTAGAATAAGCCCTGCATATAAAAGTGCTGGTAATGGAGGTGTATTAGGATCTAAGTTCTTAATGTATTCTTGTTTCGTATTTCTTATGATATTACGTTCTGTCGTAAGATTACTAAGGTTTTCGCGTTCGATAGGTCTAAACCAACCAGAGTCCTCTAGTGCTTTGATTAAGATAGTGGTACCCCCTTGCGTAACAGCAGTACTGAACGTACTTCCATTTTCAACAGGCTTAAATTGACCGGTTTGATCGCTAAAATTATAGACCGCGACTTCTAGCTTTTGAGCAGCATCTGGAAGGTCTAATAATTGATCTGTGGATCTAGAAAATTCACCTACGCGTGATGGTTCTTGAAATAAAGGTTGATTAAAATAAGACCCGCAGGAATTAAACACAACTAGTATAAGAACTAGTATAAACTTTTTAAAATGGTGCATATTATAATACTAATGGCTCTTACTAATTAGGAACGATTACTTGTGTTTCCTCTCCGTTTGTTGTATCTAAAATATTAATCACAAGCCCTTCTGAGCTTTGAAATACTTCAACAGCTAATGTGCCAAATGTAAACGTACCTGGCTCTGTTAAATCTCCAATAGAGTCTAATTGTTGCTGTGTTAGTGTACGTGATATTTGACTTAGGATTTGATTGTTTAAGTTATCTCCAAATCGCTCTAAATCTGTTTGTTGATCTGCTGCATTTTGTGGTGCTGTAAATCCATTTTGAGCTTGAGCAGAGCCCAATAACTGCTGATAGTTAAACGTATCTCCTCCAAAAAAAGGATTTATAGGTCTATATACAAATTGTTGTGCACTCATGGAGGTAACAACAAAAGAAATCAATAGGGTGATAATGGTCGTTTTCATATGATTAATACCTTATAAACTGTTCATTTTGCTTTTCTAATCTATTCAGGAAAGATAATACTCTTTGGAGAGAAATTCTAACCATATTGGTAAGAAATTCTTTTCGGGGTTGTGCAAAGAATTGCCAGACGAGATTTCCGTCTACTTCGACACTAATTAATGTATTTCTTCTTCTACCTGGAACTTCTTTGATTAGTATATTTACGGGAGACTGTATTTGGTTATTATAGTACTCACTATAAAACATTCT
This sequence comes from uncultured Flavobacteriaceae bacterium, assembly GCA_964351845.1. Lineage (GTDB taxonomy): Bacteria > Bacteroidota > Bacteroidia > Flavobacteriales > Flavobacteriaceae > Dokdonia. The sequence goes on from CAYGQJ010000016.1 coordinate 23,253, forward strand.
AAAAAAATCTCTCCCAGATTTTGTCAATGTTTTTTGGAGCACTAATCCGTCTATTTTATAACCGTCTTGCGCTATCGCTTGATCTCCTGATGCTGTTTTAGGAGTGTTTCTATTTAAATCTATGACTGTTTTCCCTCCTTGTTCTAAAACGAGACGATCTTTCCCTACAGGTTTATCATCACTATCATAGACGAGTAATACTAATATGATTTTATCTTCAACATTATAATTTACGGTTAATGTTGACAGTATTTTTGTCTCATCACCCTTTAAAAAAAATAAATCAGTTTGGTTTGATTTTGTCACATTACCGTCTTTATCAGTTCTAAAAACGGAATAGTCATATTTTAAATTATAATCAGTGGCTGTTTTATTTCGCGCCCCAGCGTGAAACGTATAGAACTCACTATTACGTTCTATTAAAATTTTAGCTTGAATGTCTTTATTAAAAAATTGAGCTGAACTTGTGAAGCTATTTACCGTTAAGAAAATAAGGCAAAGAAATATCTTCTTTGATATATGAGCAGATATTACACTAAGTAGTCTCATATAAAACATGTGTAGCATAAAAAGGAACCGAAGATTACTGGTAGCTTCTTATGATGATTGTTGGAGAGGCTTCTGTTTGCACAAATCGCATTGATTGTGTTAAAGAATTGGTCCCAAAACGTTCAAAAGTAAGGTTGTTACCATTTTGCTGTAAGTCTAAAGAGACATTAGCTTCAGTATTGTTTACAAAATCTCGTACTAAGTTAAAGTCACCGTTCTGTGTAATGGAAGTTACCACCGTATTTGCTCGATAATCTAATCCCGTAAAATTGAAATTACCTCTCTGGGTCAATTGTATTTCACTAGAGGCCGTATTTGAATTAATAGCAACGACGTTTAAATCTCCTATTTGGGTTAAGAAAATACTATTCCCCGTAATTTGTTGATTTCTAGGATTAACAGAAGTGTCAATTCCAAGACTTAATAAGATATCAGCACTAACTGCCTGACTATCTACAACAATTTCATTTCCGTTAACTTCTTGCTCTTCTGTGTCTTCCTCATACGTTTGAGCAAAAAGAGCTGTATTGCAAAATAATGCAACACAACAAGCAATTAGTAAATACCTGAAATTTTTCATAACTCTAATTTAAAATAAAAAATGCTTATAGACTATTAATTAACAATATAATTTTAATTAATAAAAAATAAGAGAAGCAATGTGTGTATGTTTTACACACACATTGCTATTACTCTTTATAAACTCACTATTAATTAATAGGAGCCAACGTAAATGATGCAACTGAAGTTGGTGCAGTTACACCTTGTGCTGTTACTTGGATAAATCCATTTTGAGCTCCTGTTCCTAGTGGTCCTTCTTGAAGGATATCAGCTTGGTTTCCGCCAATTCCAAAGACACCTTCGTTTTGACGAATGGTATAGCTTTGTCCATCACGTTGTGTAAGAAGTGCTACGTTAAACTCTCCATGTTGCAACGTCTGACCATAACTACCATTACCTTCCTGAAACACATTAAGATTATTACTCATTCCTCTTTGTGTAGAAATAATGCTATTATCATTACCTGTTTGCACTTGAAGAGCAAGATGATCATTCCCGGTTTGTAATACTCCAGTAGCGTTTCCGTCTCCCGTTTGCTCTTGTCTTCCTATATTACCACTCCCATTTGAACTTCCAAAGGCATTTTGACTCAAGTACGCTGCATTATTATCACCGTCTTGTAGTTGAGCTCCATTATTAGAGTCAGCTGTTGAAGCATACTGTCCTATAAATCCTTGGTTTCCGTCACCGTTTTGTTGTTGGAAAGCAACACCATTATCAGAATCTCCTATGTTATTACCGCCATTTGTTACACTTGGGTCAAAAGCAAACGTATTAAACCAAACTTGCTCAGATGCAGGTGCTTGAAATAACTGATTGCTTGCACCTTGAGAAATAACGCCTATATTTCCTGTAGATCCCTCAGCACTTTGAATTTGTTCTGCGCTATTTGCAGTACCAATTTGTGATGTATAAGCTACATTACGAGCATCACTACCCGCTGCATTATCTTGATCTACACGAGATTCGTTATTACTTCCTATCTGGTTTACAATAGCAAATTGTCCTTGACTATCTTCTGGGCCTGCATTTTGATCAATTTCCGAAATATTACTCATCCCTGTTTGAGAAGTAGCAGCGTCACTGTTATCCCAGGTCTGTTGCGTAAATGCAGAGTTGTCTTGACCATCTTGCGTAATATTTGCATCATTATTCTCTGCTTGGTTAGCAACTCCTTGTTGGATTAATGCACGGTTCCCTAGAGTACCTCCACCTGCTGAGTTTGTTTGCTCTGTCATCGCATTGTTAAAATCACCTTCTTGGTAAGTCGTAGATTCGTTCCCAAATCCTAACTGATCTACCTCTGCAAGGTTTAACTGACCACTAAGTGCCTGATTCCCATTCACGTCACCAGTCTGCATGATTCGCGCTTGGTTTTCCTCTCCATTTTGAACAGTCAATGCTGAATTCTCTGTACCTGCTTGACGTACTTGAACTGCATTTAATACTCCGTTCTGAATACTTTCTCCAGTGTTTGCCGTTGCAGCAGATCCTGGTATTTGTGCTACTTGAACTGCTTTACGAGCCCCTGTATCTTGTGCCATTGCTACACTTGCGATCGCCAGCGCAACAATACTTAAAATTACTTTTTTCATGATTTTCTTGAGTTTTAGTAAAAAAATTGAATGATAACGAGGGATTGTTATTTATAAAAAAACCTCATCACCAGAAACAAATCAAGTAATGAGGTTTTAAAGATTAACTACTTAATTAATTTATAGGAGCCAACGTAAATGATGAAACTGACATTGGTGCAGTTACACCTTGTGGAGTCACTTGGATAAATCCATTTTGACTTCCTGTTCCTAATGGTCCTTCTTGAAGGATATCGGCTTGGTTTCCACCTACGCCACTAAATTGACCTTCGTTTTGACGAATCGTATAGCTTTGTCCATCACGTTGTGTAAGTAATGATACGTTAAATTCACCGTGCTGTAATGTTCTACCATAACTTTGAGCACCTGTTTGGAAAACATTAGAACTGTTTCCTAAACCAGCTTGAGAAACAACCGCTGTGTTATCTGATCCCCACTGATCTTGTAAAGATGCATGACCTGAACCATCTTGATTTAATCCAGCAGCATTGTTATCTCCTGTTTGCATCTGTCTTCCAACATTATCGGTTCCGCCAGCTGCAAAGAAGCTTTGAGAAATGAATGCAGAATTCTCATTTCCATCTTGGATTTGAGCTGCGTTGTTAGACCCAGATTCTGAACTAGCTTGAGCAATCATAGCGTCGTTATCATCACCAGACTGACTTTGGAAAGCAACACCTGATTCTGAATTCTCAATCACTAAGAAGTTACCTACAGAAGCATCAAACCCGTCTATTTCACCAAATCTAGAAAGTGCATCAGAAGAAACTGTCACCGTACCATTAGTACCTTGATTAATTTGAGCTCTGTTACCCATAGACCCTTCAGCCTCTTGGATTTGTTCTGCTTGGTTATTATCTCCTAACTGAGTTGTGAATGCACGGTTACGAGCATCACTTCCGCCTAAATTATCTTGATCTACACGAGAAGCGTTATTGCTTCCTGTTTGGTTTACGATAGCAAATTGTCCTTGGCTATCTTCTGGACCTGCATTTTGATCAATTTCTGACACGTTACTCTCCCCTGTTTGAGAAGTAGCAGCGTCACTGTTATCCCACGTTTGTTTTGTATACGCTGAGTTATCTTGACCATCTTGCGTAATGTTTGCATCATTATTCTCCGCTTGGTCTGCAACTCCTTGTTGGATTAAGGCACGGTTCCCTATAGTACCACCACCCGCTGAGTTTGTTTGATCTGTCATCGCATTGTTAAAATCACCTTCTTGGTAGGTCGTAGATTCGTTTCCAAATCCTAATTGATCTACCTCTGCAAGGTTTAACTGACCACTAAGTGCCTGATTCCCATTCACGTCACCAGTCTGCATGATTCGCGCTTGGTTTTCCTCTCCATTTTGAACAGTCAATGCTGAATTCTCTGTACCTGCTTGACGTACTTGAACTGCATTTAATACTCCGTTCTGAATACTTTCTCCAGTGTTTGCCGTTGCAGCAGATCCTGGTATTTGTGCTACCTGTACCGCTTTACGAGCTCCTGTGTCTTGTGCCATTGCTACACTTGCAATCGCCAACGCAACAACACTTAAAATTACTTTTTTCATGATTTTGTTGAATTTTAGTTAAAATACTTGCATTAATAACGGGGGAGGTTATGTGTAATAAACCTCATCACCAGAAATAAATCTGGTAATGAGGTTTTTAATTTTAATTATTAGTTAATAGGAGCTAATGTAAATGATGAAACTGACATTGGTGCAGTCACACCTTGTGGAGTCACTTGGATAAATCCATTTTGACTTCCTGTTCCTAATGGTCCTTCTTGAAGGATATCGGCTTGGTTTCCACCTACGCCACTAAATTGACCTTCGTTTTGACGAATCGTATAGCTTTGTCCATCACGTTGTGTAAGTAATGATACGTTAAATTCACCGTGCTGTAATGTTCTACCATAACTTTGAGCACCTGTTTGGAAAACATTAGAACTGTTTCCTAAACCAGCTTGAGAAACAACCGCTGTGTTATCTGATCCCCACTGATCTTGTAAAGATGCATGACCTGAACCATCTTGATTTAATCCAGCAGCATTGTTATCTCCTGTTTGCATCTGTCTTCCAACATTGTCTGTCCCACCTGAAGCTAAGAAACTTTGCGTAATAAATGCAGAGTTTCCATTACCATCCTGAATTTGAGCAGCATTGTTAGAGCCTGCTACAGAACTAGCTTGACCAATAAAGGCATCGTTATCATCTCCTGATTGATTTTGAAAAGCAACACCAGATTCAGAATCCTCTGTTGGAATAGAATTAACTACAGAGGTATCAAAACCTGAAACTTCGCCAAATCTTGCAAATGCATCTGAAGAAACAGTTACACCACCGTTAGCTCCTTGATTAATCTGAGCTCTGTTACCTACAGAACCTTCTGCTTCTTGAATTTGTTCTGCTTTATTATTTTCACCTAACTGAGTTGTGAACGCACGGTTACGAGCATCGCTTCCAGCAGCATTATCTTGATCTACACGAGATTCGTTATTATTTCCTGTTTGAGATACAATAGCAAATTGTCCTTGGCTATCTTCTGGACCTGCATTTTGATCAATTTCCGAGATATTACTCATACCTGTTTGAGAAGTAGCAGCGTCACTATTATCCCACGTTTGTTTTGTATACGCTGAGTTATCTTGACCATCTTGCGTAATGT
>CAYGQJ010000016.1:28714-60535 GCA_964351845.1 uncultured Flavobacteriaceae bacterium
GTGTCTTGTGCCATTGCTACACTTGCAATCGCCAACGCAACAACACTTAAAATTATTTTTTTCATGATTTTGTTGAATTTTAGTTAGAATACTTAATTACGGGGGAGATTATGCGTAATAAACCTCATTACCAAAAACAGATCTGGTAATGAGGCTTTTAATTTTAATTATTAGTTAATAGGTGCTAACGTAAATGATGAAACCGAAGTTGGTGCATTTACTGCTTGTGCACTGATCTGGATGAAAGAGTTTTGTACTCCTGTTCCAAGTGGTCCTTCTTGAAGGATGTCAGCTTGATTTCCTCCTGTACCTGCTCCAAATTGACCTTCATCTTGACGAACTGTATAACTCTGACCATCTCTCTGAGTGATAAGGGCTATGTTATTTCTACCATGTTGGATGCTTTGTGCGTAACTACCATCTCCTTCTTGAAGGATGTTAAGGTTGTTATTTCTACCTCTTTGTGTAGATAATGCTGAATTCCCATCACCCCACTGTGCTTGTAAAGCAAAATGACTGTTTCCGTTTTGCATTAAGCCTGTAGTATTTCCACTGCCGTACTGTTCTTGTCTAGCTGTATTACCATTTCCGTTTGGACTTCCAAAAGCGTTTTGAAGCATGGCAGCTGTGTTATTGTCACCATCTTGTATTTGAGCGCCATTATTAGAGTCATTTGTATTTGCGTATTGCCCAATAAATCCTTGATTTCCATCTCCATTTTGTTGTTGGAAAGCTACACCATTATCAGATCCTAAAATATTGTTAGTCCCTCCTGATATAGATGGATCTAATGCAACTACATCGAGATAAGCCTGACTAGACGCTGGTGTCTGAAATATTTGGTTACTTACACCCTGACTTATAACAGCGATATTTCCTGTAGATCCCTCTGCACTTTGATTTTGCTCTGCACTGTTATTAGTACCTGCTTGTGCAGTGTATGCCATATTACGAGCATCACTACCTGCTGCATTGTCTTGTGAAACGAGAGATCGGTTGTTTTCTCCATTTTGAGTTACAATAGCAAACTGTCCTTGGCTATTTTCTGGACCTGCATTTTGGTTAATCTCAGAAGTGTTTCCTACACCATTCTGAGTTGTAGCAGCATCACTATTGTCATACGTTTGTAATGTATACGCTGAGTTATCTTCTCCATCTTGCGTAATATTAGCATCATTATTTTCTGCCTGATTAGCAGTTCCTTGCATAATCTGAGCTCTGTTTGCCGCAGTATCATTATCATTATTCTGATCAATCATTGCATTGTTGAAATCTCCTTCTTGATAGATCGTAGATTCGTTATTGAAACCTGTTTGCTCTACTTCAGCCAAATTCAACTGACCGCTTAAAGACTGATTTCCATTAACATTACCTGTTTGCATGATTCTAGCTAAGTTAGCTGTACCATCTTGGTTAGTCAATGCTGATTGTTCTGTCCCTGCTTGACGTACTTGTACGGCATTAGCAGATCCGTTTTGAATACTTTCTCCAGTGTTTGCTGTGGGCGCCGATCCTGGAATTTGTGCTACTTGAACTGCTTTACGAGCCCCCGTGTCTTGTGCCATTGCTACACTTGCTATAGCTAATGCAACAACACTTAAAATTACTTTTCTCATAATAATAAAGATTTAGTTATAAAATAAATATGTGAATGAAAAATAAATAGTACGTTATAAACACACATAGTAATACTCATCAAGAATATCAGAATGTATATGCCAACTTGTATTATTTACTTAGTAAAATGTATTTCGGGGGAGATATTTTAAAATACATTATTGTTAAAACCATAACTTTTAATAATACCCCCAAGACGATTTACTGTCTTGGAGGAAATTATTTTTGATGTATAGTTTCATATTGTTACTTATTTGGCAGTAAATTACTACCAAATAAATGATGAACTTAATTAGTTAATTGGAGCTAATGTAAATGAAGCCACTTGAACTGGAGCTGTTACACCTGTTGCAGAATAAGGAGTTAATCCTCTCTGTACACCTGTTCCTAAAGGACCTTCTTGAAGAATATCAGCTTGATTTCCTCCTGCACCACCAAATTGATTTTGGTTTTGGTATATACTATAGCTTTGACCATCTCTTTGTGTAAGTAAAGACACGTTGAAATCACCATGCTGTAAAGTTCTTCCGTAACTAGCATCACCTTCTTGAGCAATATCAGAAACGTTACCTGTTCCTCTTTGAGCTGCTACTATGATGTTACCATCACCAGTTTGTGATTGAATAGAAGTATGAACTCTATCATTTTGAACGATTGTCGCAGCATTGTCATTACCTACTTGCGTTTGAGAAGACACATTATTGAATCCAGAATCTGGTGTTAAGTTTTGAATAGCTTGAACAACGTTACCATCTCCTGTTTGAGATTGCGCAGCATTATTGTTTTCTCCAAACTGTACAATTACAGCATCATTTTCACCACCTGTTTGTGTTTGAAAAGCTACAGCATTGATTGCATCAAAACCAGCTCCGTCATCGTCACCTGCAAGAGAAGGATCAAAAGCATTTACAGCGTCAAAGATATCATCCTGTCCAGTTGAATATACTGTAATATCTCCTGAAAATCCTTGTAAAACATCTGCAACATTTCCTCCTGCATTTCCAGTAGAAACTTGAATTTGCTCAACGTCGTTTCCAAGACCTGTTTGACGAGCAATTGCCGTGTTACGATCTTGATCTCCGTTTGCTCCAGACTGGTTCACACGAGACTCATTGTTCACACCTAATTGATCAACAATAGCAAAATGACCTGCACTGTTCTCTGGACCAGCATTTTGCTTAATCTCAGAAGCATTTCCTACTCCACGTTGGATAGTCCACGCGTCACTGTTGTCATATGTTTGTTGTGTAAAAGCAGAGTTGTCTGCACCATCTTGCTCGATAGCAGCATCATTATCTTCAGCTTGCTGTCCAGTACCCTGTACAATAAGAGCTCTGTTTGCTAGAGACTGATTACCTCCATCATTGTTCTGCTTAGTATAAGCATTGTTAAAATCTCCTTCTTGAACTGTTGTTGATTCGTTGTTATAACCATCCTGATCAACTTCAGCCAAATTTAATTGACCACTTAAGGCTTGGTTTCCATTAACATTACCCGTTTGCATGAGTCTAGCCATGTTGCTATCCCCATCTTGGTTTGTTAATACAGACTGTTCTGTTCCTGCTTGACGCACCTGAACAGCATTGCTTGTTCCATTTTGAATGGACTCTCCCGTGTTTGCTGTTGAAGCAGATCCAGGAATTTGTGCCACTTGTACGGCTTTTTGAGCTCCTGTGTCTTGCGCAAAAGCTGCAACACTAAATGTTAACGCTAAAGCGCTTACCAATAATTTTTTCATAATAAAAGTAGTAGTTAAAATTTTTTATAAATTAAAAATTGTTAACAACCGACTTCAAAATAATACAACTTAGTTTATATAGAATTGACTACATACAAAAAGATGCTTTGCTACTAATTATAATATGGGGTATCATAATGTATTTATAGGGGGAGAATGTCTAAATACGAGTACTAAATTATACAAATAAGACTACCAAACAAGAAGGATATACAACTTTTCGATCAAGTGTACATCCCTATTTCTGCATAATCGGCATCAGCGCCTGTAAAGACAATACTTTACATCACCAAAAAAAAAAAGACTGTACTACGTGGGGAAAAAACGTGTAAGTAATATCTTACGTACATATACGCGTTTTAAGCAAAAGTATATCTAAAGACAGGGTAGAAAAAAGATTTGATTGATTTAAAATACAAAATAAAAAACACAAACAGGTTGTTTTTTAAATACTTAGATCATCTTCTAATTTATAAATAACAACTCTCTATATTTTGGCAAAGGCCATAACTCATCCTCCACTATTAATTCTAATTTATCACAATGACGTCTTATTTTATCTAAATACGGCAGCACTTTACTGCAATACGCTTTAGATTTCAAAACAAGTTTCATTTGGTTTGCTTTTTTGCGAGCCTCTGTCATTTCTGTAATAAAAGCATTTAAAGCATCTATATGCCCTGAAATCTCTTTGATAATAAGGGTTTGCTCTTTTGCTAATACCTTATAGTCATCACCATAAATATCTTTTAATCCTTTTACATTGACGATAAGTACATTTTGATAGCGCAATGCCGTCGGGATGATATGATTGCGAGCAATATCCCCTAATACTCTACTCTCGATTTGTATTCTTTTTATATACTCTTCGATTTCTATTTCATAACGGGCTTGTATCTCTACGGCGTTCATAATATCTGACGACTCAAATAAAGCAATCGCTCGAGGCGAAATTTTCTCCTCCAGCGCATCTGTTGTATTCCTGTGATGACTTAAGCCTCTTTTTTTAGCTTCTTTTTCCCAAGCTTCCCCATAACCATCACCTTCAAATCGAATATGCCTACTCTCCTTAATATATTCTCGTAGGACATTAAAAATAGCATCATCTTTCTTCATAGAAGATTCATTGATGAGCACATCTACTTCTTGCTTAAATAATTTTAGCTGACTAGCAACAATGGCATTCAACACGGTCATAGGGTGCGCACAATTTGCTGTAGCCCCTACTGCTCTAAACTCAAATTTATTCCCTGTGAATGCAAAAGGAGATGTTCTATTTCGGTCTGTATTATCTAGCAGGATTTCGGGTATTTTCCCTACTACATTTAATTTTAGATCTGTCTTTTCTTGAGGAGATAATTTCCCATCTGTTACTTTTTCGAGTTCATCCAGCACTTGCGTGAGTTGAGATCCTATAAAAACAGATAGAATTCCTGGAGGTGCTTCATTAGCACCTAATCGATGGTCGTTTCCAGCACTAGCAATAGAAGCTCTCAATAAGGCCTCATACGAATGAACTGCCTTAATCGTATTTATAAAAAACGTAAGGAATTGCAAGTTTTTCATAGGAGTCGTTCCCGGGCTTAATAAATTGATCCCGGTATCGGTTGCTAATGACCAATTATTATGTTTTCCACTACCATTGACCCCTGCAAATGGTTTTTCATGAAATAGTACTTTAAAGTAATGACGCTCTGCTACTTTCTCCATAACATCCATCAATAGTGAATTATGATCTACCGCTAGATTCACCTCTTCAAAAATAGGGGCAATCTCAAATTGATTGGGAGCTACTTCATTATGACGCGTCTTAATTGGAATTCCAAGCACGAGACATTCCTGTTCAAGATGTTTGAGATATGTCAACACGCGTGTAGGTATAGAACCAAAATAATGGTCATCAAGCTGTTGCCCTTTCGCGGAAGCGTGCCCTAAAAGCGTCCTACCCGTTAAGGCAATATCTGGACGTGCAGCAGCCAGTGAGCTATCTATTAAAAAAAACTCCTGCTCCCATCCTAGAGTAGCATGTACCTTACTTACATTTTTATCAAAATAGCGAGCTACATCTGTTGCAGCCGTATCAATCTCTTGCAATGCTTTTAATAGAGGTGTTTTGTAATCTAGCGCCTCTCCCGTGTACGCAACAAAAACGGTTGGAATACATAAGGTCGTATCATATATGAATGCAGGAGATGTAGGATCCCAAGCGGTATACCCTCTTGCCTCAAAGGTATTGCGTATGCCTCCATTAGGAAAACTAGACGCATCTGGTTCTTGTTGCACCAACTGCGCACCATCAAATTTTTCGATCACATGACCATCGGTCGTGATTTCAAAAAAGGCATCGTGTTTCTCTGCAGTTGCACCTGTAAGTGGTTGGAACCAATGTGTATAATGGGTCGCCCCTTTATTTAAGGCCCATGTTTTCATACCTGTAGCTACAGCATCGGCTGTAATACGATCTATTTTCTTTCCCTTGTCTATGGCTTCTATCACATTTTCAAAGGCAGAGATAGGGAGGTGTTGCCGCATTGCCTGCTCACCAAAAACATTCATATTATAGGACAAAGATCGAGGTCCTTCTTCTTTTACACGCTGGACAGGACGATTTTGTACATCTTGAAGCGCTTGAAATCTAAGAATAGGCATAGGGCTACATTTTAAATATTGTGAATCATGTAATATAAAGGCAAATATACGAGTATTTGAAAAAATACATACCTTTTTATTGTAGACCCTCTAATTTTTAGGGGTTGTTAATAAATATATCTAATTTTTAATAATTACCCCCTTAAAAAAATAGATGCATTACATATATAATTATATATTTGCACCGTAATTTAAAAAAAACACGCCGTTATGAGCAGGTCAAAACTAGAATACATTTGGTTAGACGGGTACGAGCCCACACAAAACATGAGAAGTAAGACTAAGGTTGTAGAAGACTTTAGTGGAAAATTAGAAGACTGCCCAGTATGGTCTTTTGATGGTTCTTCAACAAAACAAGCTTCTGGTGGAGCTTCTGATTGTCTTCTTAAGCCCGTTGCTATTTATCCAGATCCACAACGTGAGAATGGATTTTTGGTCATGACTGAGGTATTGAGTGCAGATGGAACACCACACCCATCCAACCACAGAGCAAAAATAGATGATGATGACAATGATTTCTGGTTTGGATTTGAGCAAGAGTATTTCATTATGGACTCAGCAACACAATTACCATTAGGATTTCCTATTGGAGGATATCCTGGACCACAAGGTATGTACTACTGTTCTGTAGGAGGTAGAAATACACATGGACGTGACTTTGTAGAAGAGCACGCTGATTTATGTATCGCTGCAGGTCTTAACTTTGAAGGAATCAACCAAGAAGTGGCTTCTGGACAGTGGGAATTTCAATTATTTGCCAAAGGCGCTAAAAAAGCCGGAGATGAAATTTGGGTAGCACGCTACTTATTAGATCGTCTTACAGAGCAATATGGTTGGTACATTGAGTATCACCCAAAACCAGTAAAAGGAGATTGGAATGGATCTGGTATGCATGCCAACTTCTCAAACACAACACTACGTACATGTGGCTCTGAAGAGACATACAATAAAATATGTGAAGCATTTCGTCCTGTAACAGCAGAACATATTGCTGTATATGGAGCGTACAATGACCAACGTTTAACAGGTCTTCACGAGACTGCCTCTATCCATGACTTTAGCTATGGAGTATCTGATCGTGGCGCTTCTATCCGTATTCCTATTATTACAGTAGAGCAAGGATGGAAAGGATGGTTAGAAGATCGTCGTCCAGCTTCAAATGGAGATCCATACAAAATTGCAGGCCGTATTGTAACGACTGTAAAAAGCGCAAAAATTTAATTAGTTATTGTATTTTTAATTCAGGAAGCCTTGTTAGTATAGCTAACAAGGCTTTTTTTTGTAGGGTACGCTTTCGCGAAAGCGTATATTGAACGCACACTATACATATAAACATCTATAACAACCCGAAGAAGCCTTATCACGAGGGCCCAACGCATGATCTGGGTTAAAAGAAACCCAAGTGTAATGACCAATCTCTGTATTTAATGCGTTTCCTTGGAGTAAATTTTTATTTCATCACCATGCACCCCATATCCTTTTGAATGGTAATGCCAGCCTTTTTTTTCGTAAAAACCATCTAAGTCTGTAGAAAGATATAAAGTATGAAATCCTTTCTTTTGAGATTGACTCAGCCCGTGTTCTAAAAGCTTTTCTGCAAACCCTTTATTTCTGTATTTTTCACCTATATATAAACAAGCAAACCAAGGCATTAAATCTTGTCTACTAATAATATCATTTGTGAGTAAAGCATAAGAACCTACGATAGTTTCTTTATCTAATAATAGATAGAATTTAGGTAAGGATATGTCATCAGAGAATGAGTTTTCTATACAATCTTTATAAAAATTAAAATTCGACGCATTTCCCCATTGTTTCCAAAAGTACTCAATCCCTTTTTCTAACAGCTTATTCTCACGTTTTAATACTATAATTTCCATTTTCCTGGGTGTAGCCTGTGGCAATTATTATAAAAACGTAAGCCCCACAAAGATGATATATGCTACAAATAAGATCAGTCCTTTATATCGGGAAAGCTCCAAACGTTTAGGAATAAATGCTAGCGGTAAAAGAATCGCTGAAAAACCAATCATCCAAAAAATATTAGTAGACAAAATAGCATCATCTACCACTGCAATTGGCTTAATGATAGAGGTAAATCCTAAAACAGATGCGATATTAAAAATATTGGAACCTATCAGATTTCCGAGCGAAATTGCTTTTTCTTTTTTAAGTGCTGCAATCACTGAAGCGGCTAATTCTGGCACACTGGTCCCTATAGCTATCACGGTCACAGAAATTACATAATCGCTCACTCCTACTGCTTTTGCAAGTTGTGTAGCCCCTTTCACCAACCATTCTGAACCAAAATACAATGCAGTTCCTCCAATGGCCAACCAAATAAAAATTTTAAAATAAGAGCTTTGCGCAAGCCCATCATCTACTCCATCTTGATCTATTTTGTTTTTCTTACGTGCTCTTCGTATTAAAATAAAAAGATAGATCACCAAACAAGACAACAATCCTATTCCCTCTACTTGTGAGAGTTGCTTATCATTACGCAGCATAAAATAGAGTGCGATAGAAAAAAGTAACATCACAGGCCAATTAAAACGGTAAAAATCTCGATCAACAGTCAGAGAAGATATAATAGCTGTAATCCCTAAAACAAGTCCAATATTAGCAATATTAGATCCTATCACATTTCCAAGAGCAATATCAGAAAGCCCATCATAAGCGGCCTGTAAACTCACTAATAATTCTGGTGCAGAGGTCGCAAAAGAAACAACCGTCAGCCCAATAACCATCTTAGATAGTTTAAGTTTAAAAGATAACCCTACAGAAGAACGCACTAAAAACTCCCCCCCTACGACTAATAATAACAATCCAATAAGGACATAAAAAATGCTCATGTATTTTGAATTTCTGACGAAGATAATAAATAGTCATCGTGCGTCACATACCAAAAAAATGTTTTATTCACTTTGTGGATGACATTGTTAATAAGGCAGTATTTTTTGCTTTGTCTATTACATATAAAACAGTACATTAGTTATCCGATATGGAGCTAACACAAGAGTACTTAGAAGCCGAGAGCAAAGAACTGAAACGCCAGTATAAAAAATTACTGCGTATCAGTTATCAAATGCTTACTACTGAGGACAAGAAAATGATCCGAAAAGCCTTTGATATTGCTGTAGATGCTCACAAAGATCAACGCCGAAAGTCTGGTGAAGCCTATATATTTCATCCACTCGCAGTAGCACAAATAGTTGCTAGTGAAATAGGGCTTGACGCTACATCTATTGCTTCTGCTCTTTTACACGATGTTGTTGAAGACACCGAATATACCCTTGCCGATATTGAACAACTCTTTGGAGAAACGGTTGCTCGTATCGTAGATGGACTAACAAAAATATCAAATTTAAAAAAGGACAGAGACGTTTCGCTTCAGGCAGAAAATTTCCGTAAAATGTTATTAACGATTAATGATGACCCAAGGGTGATCATTATTAAAATAGCAGATCGTTTGCATAATATGCAGACCATGGATGCCATGCGACCTGACAAACAAGCAAAAATCTCTAGCGAAACCCTCTATATCTATGCGCCTCTCGCACACAGAATGGGTCTTTATAACATCAAAACAGAACTCGAAGATCTAAGTCTTAAATACACCGAGCCTGATGTATATAACGACATTAGAGATAAAATAAAAGAAAGCAAAGAACAGCAAGATAAATACATAAGGGATTTCAAAAAAGTCATTGAAGACTCTCTGAATACAGAAGGGCTCGAATATGAAATAAAAGGACGCCCAAAGTCTATTTATAGCATCCGACGAAAGATCATGAATCAAGGGATCAACTTTGATGAAATTTATGACAAGTTTGCGATTCGTATTATATATAAAAGTGATCTTGCTAATGAGAAATTCTTAGCTTGGAAAATATACTCCATCGTTACAGATCACTTTAGACCTAATCCTACGCGTTTGAGAGATTGGATCTCATCGCCTAAATCTACTGGATATGAAGCACTTCATATTACTGTAATGGGGCTTAAAGGAAGATGGGTCGAAGTTCAAATACGCTCTGAACGTATGAACGAAATTGCGGAAAAAGGATATGCAGCTCACTTTAAATACAAGCAAGGTGATGACGGAGACAAAGGATTAGACGACTGGATTAACAAACTACAAGAAGCCCTAGAAAACCCAGATACCAATGCGGTGGATTTTGTAGAAAATTTTAAACTTAATCTATACAATAAAGAGATTTTTGTTTTCACCCCACAGGGAGATCTTAAATCCTTACCCAAAGGCGCCACTCCGCTAGACTTTGCCTTTAGCGTGCATACTGAAGTAGGCTTACACACCAGAGGAGCCCGCGTCAATGGGAAACTAGTGCCTTTAAGTCACGAATTAAAAAGTGGCGATCAAGTAGATATCATTACTTCAGACCAAGCGAAGCCTACCAATAACTGGTTAGATTATGCGACCACAGCCAGAGCAAGGGCAAAGATAAAATCATCGTTAAAAGACGAGAAAAAAGAAGTAGCTTCAGAAGGAAAAACCATTCTTACGCGAAAGCTAAAATCTCAAAAAATACAACTCAACGAAAAGACGATTAATGAACTGGTATCCTACTTTAAATTAAGCACGAGTTTAGATCTTTTTTATCGGGTGGGAATCGGTACTATTGACAATAAAATGATTAAAGAGTTTGCGACACAACGTAGCAACGCTTTTATGAGTTTTATTAAAAATAAAATCAGAAAACCTACCTCACAAGAAAATATAGATCGCGATGAGATCACAAATAAGTATGATGATCTTGTGTTTGGTGTTGATGAGCAGCAACTTGATTATAAGTTTTCAAATTGTTGCAATCCCATCCCTGGGGATCCTGTCTTTGGGTTTACGACCATAAATGAAGGAATCAAAGTACACAAGAATAATTGCCCTAATGCGATCTCTATGCGAAGTAAGTATGCCTATCGGGTGATTCCTGCAAAATGGATAGATTCAAGTGCGCAAGGTCGTAAAGTAGATATACGACTTACTGGGATTGATGTACTCGGACTTGTGAACCAAGTAACCAAAGAGATTTCTGACCACATGCACGTAAATATCAAAGGGATCAGTTTCACCACAAACGGAGGTATTTTTAATGGTAAAATTACAGTCGTTGTACAAAACAATGAACATCTTAAAAAGTTAATGGATAATCTTAAAAAAATCAATGGAATTGACAAAGTCACTAGATTATAATTCCGTAACTTTACACCTTTAATAGCACTATGAGTGTAAATTCTACCATAAACAAAGACCAAGAGGTTGTAAAGAACGTTTTTACAACCTATCTAGAAGAAAAAGGACATCGCAAAACCCCTGAGCGTTACGCTATCTTACAGGAAATTTACAATAACGATGAGCACTTTGATATAGAGTCTCTCTATATCAACATGAAAAATAAAAACTATCGCGTAAGTCGTGCGACACTTTACAATACTATAGAACTTTTACTAGAGTGCGGATTAGTGCGGAAACATCAATTTGGAAATACGCAGGCACAATACGAAAAATCATATTTTGACAAGCAACACGATCACGTGATCTTAGCTACCGGTGAGGTTATTGAATTTTGTGATCCGCGCATTCAAGCAATTAAGAAAACTATTGAAGAAGTTTTTGACATCACCATAGACAAACACTCTCTTTACTTTTACGGAAAGAAAAACACCTCTAATTAATATACGAATGGCAGTAGACTTACTACTAGGGCTCCAGTGGGGCGACGAAGGAAAAGGAAAAATTGTAGACGTACTTACCAAAGATTATGATATCATTGCTAGATTTCAAGGAGGTCCTAATGCAGGACACACCTTAGAATTTGACGGCATAAAGCATGTACTACATACCATCCCTTCTGGGATTTTTCATGACAATGCGATGAACATCATAGGAAATGGCGTTGTCATTGATCCTGTAATTTTCAGAAAAGAATTACAAAACCTAGATAAGTTTGAAGGACTAGATTATGCCTCAAAAATATTGATCTCGCGTAAAGCGCACTTAATCCTTCCTACACATCGTCTTCTAGATGCCGCCTCTGAGGCTTCTAAAGGAAAAGCAAAAATAGGATCTACCTTAAAAGGAATTGGCCCTACCTATATGGATAAAACCGGACGTAACGGTATTCGTGTGGGAGACTTAGAATTGGCTGATTGGAAAGATCGTTATACCTCTTTACGTGACAAGCATATTTCTATGATTGATTTCTATGATGCAAAAATAGAATACGATCTAAAAGAGCTAGAAGCTGATTTCTTTGATGCTATTAAAGTATTAAAGAAACTTACCTTTATTGACTCCGAAGAATACGTATACCAAGCTCAAAAATCAGGAAAAACCATTCTTGCCGAAGGGGCACAAGGCTCTTTGTTAGATATTGATTTTGGAACCTATCCATTTGTAACATCATCAAATACGACAGCAGCAGGTGCGTGTACAGGATTAGGAATTGCACCCAATAAAATAGGAGAAGTTTTTGGCATATTTAAAGCCTATACGACACGTGTGGGTTCAGGCCCTTTTCCAACAGAACTTTTTGATGCTGACGGAGAGACCATGGGACGTGTAGGAAATGAATTTGGAGCCACCACTGGGCGTCCGCGTCGTTGTGGATGGCTTGATCTTGTCGCTCTTAGGTATGCAGTGCAAGTAAATGGTGTGACACAACTTATGATGATGAAAGGGGATGTGCTTTCTGGGTTTGAGACCTTAAAAGTGTGTACTGCTTACAAATATAAAGGAGAAACTATTGAGCATTTCCCGTATAACATCGAACCAGAAAACATAGAGGTCATCTATAAAGAAATGAACGGCTGGAAAGAAGACTTAACAGGCATGACCGAAGCATCTCAATTACCTCAAGCATTGAACGACTACATAGATTTTCTAGAAAAAGAACTCGAAACTCCTATCAAAATTGTTTCGGTAGGACCAGATCGTACACAAACGATCTTGAGATAAAACACATTCATACACAACAAAAACCCGCAATGATCTTACATTGCGGGTTTTTTAATAAATATATAACTTCCTTTTGAGACCACATTAACGCTTTCAGAAGGCAATTTGCTTATTTTTGCTACCATGCATATCAAAAAATACATACTTACGGTGATTGTTGTTGTTTTTGCTTTCGCGAAAGCGTACACACAAGAACGTAAAGAAATCGATATCACGTCTGACGTTACTCAAATAAACGAAGAGGAATATCCAGGTGCTGTGGTGATGTATAAAAAAAATAAACAGGTATACATTATCCATGAAGGGATTGAGATGTGGTGCGATGTTGCTTTTCATTACAAAGAAGAAAATTTTGTAAAAGCATCTGGCAATGTAAAAATCAAACAAGGCGACTCTGTCTCCATGCGTAGCCGCTATGCCGAATATAATGGGGATACCAAATTTGCATTCGCTGCGGGTAAGGTATGGCTCAAAAAAGATACGACCGTTGTCACTACAGATACGATGTACTTTGACCGCATCAAACAACAGTCTTTTTATCGTACGGGTGGGGTGGTCACCTCTCCAAATAGTGAAATTACCAGTCGTATAGGCCGTTATTACTTAGAAGAAGATAAGATCTCATTTATAAGCGATGTGGTCGTGACAAATCCGGAATATGTCATTAACAGTGAGCAACTCGATTTTTATAGCGAGACAGAACACGCCTATCTCTACGGTCCCACAACGATTACCAGTGAAACCTCAAAGGTGTATTGCGAGCGAGGATTTTATGACACCAAAAACGACTACGGGTATTTTGTCAAAAACTCCCGCATCGATTATGACAATAGGCAAGTATATGGAGATAGCCTCTATTTTGATAGAACCATCAATTTTGCAAGCGCTACCAATAACATCAGAGTCAAAGACACCTTAAATAAAAGTTTGATCAAAGGTCACTATGCCGAGGTCTATAGAGCCAAAGATTCTGTATTTATTACAAAACGAGCGGTGGCTATTACAGAGCAAGAAGGTGATTCTATCTATATACACGGTGATAAGTTGATCATCACAGGAAAACCTGAAAATAGAATTGTACGAGGATTCTACAATGTACGCATGTTTAAAAGTGATATGAGTGGTAAATGCGACTCGATACACGTCAATCAAAAAACGGGACTTACCCAAATGATACGCAAACCTATCTTATGGAGCGATGATAATCAAATCACAGGAGATAGTATTCACCTCGTCAACAACGTGGTGACCGAAAAATTAGATTCTTTAAAAGTATTTGATAATGCATTTATCATCCAAAAAGACTCTATATATGGTTATAATCAAGTAAAAGGTCAGAAGTTATATGGCTTTTTTAATAAGGAGAATCAGCTCGACTCTGTCAATATCCTGAACAATGCAGAAAGTATTGTCTATATGAGGGAAGAGAATGGCGAGTTACAGGGAATCGATAAAAGTAAATCTGCCTCTATTACCATTTTATTTATAGACAAAGCCATAGACGAAGTCATAAAATATAAAAACCCAGGAGGGAATATATGGCCAGAATCCCAATTTATCCAGCAACAACAAACCTTTGAAAATTTTGAATGGCGCGGAGATGAACGCCCTTTAAGTAAAGAAGATATTTTTAAAGGAGAGCCTCCTTTTACATTAACCAAAATACAAGGAATCCCCTTACCAGTGATAGATGATGATTTCTTTGAAGAAACGGAAGATGGCGAACTTAAAACACCGAGTGCTTCTACCCTATCTGACAAAGAACTATCAAATCGAGCGGAAGACAAACCTAAACTAGGAACTGAAGAGGAAGATGAAATCACAAGGCGTCAAAGAGAATACTTAATCAACAGAAATAAAGCCACTTCTTCATCCAAGGAAGACACATCTCCCAGTATTTTAAGTCCTAAGAAGAAAAAAAAGAAAGGTGACGGATTGTAACGGCAACCCCATTATGAAATCTGATTTTCTAACATATCAAGCACAAACGACACCGCATCCGTTGAGTTTTGAAGTAGCGCGTGCTGAGGGGAGTTACATCTATCATAAAAATGGAAAAAAATACCTAGACTTTATTGCAGGGGTCTCTGCGTGTAGTTTAGGACATCAACATCCTAGGGTAAAGGCAGCAATTCATAAACAGGTAGATACCTATTTACACGTAATGGTCTACGGAGAATATGCACAAGAAGCGCCTGTAGAATTATCAAAATTACTCGCTTCCCTCCTGCCTGACTCCTTAAATAGCACCTATTTAGTAAATAGTGGAACAGAAGCGATAGATGGTGCTATTAAATTAGCGCGAAGAGTCACAGGACGTACAGAGATTATCGCAGCGCTAGATGCCTATCACGGTAATTCGTATGGGGCATTAAGTTTAATGAGTTTAGAGGAGCGCGTAGCGCCCTTTAGACCTGTTATTGGAGATATAGCTTTTATTAAATTCAATTGTGAGAAATACCTAGAACGTATTACCACCAAAACCGCTGCCGTTGTTCTTGAAACGATACAAGGAGGTGCTGGTTTTATCGAACCTCAACGTGATTTTCTAAAGAAAGTAAAAGAACGTTGTCAAGCGGTTGGTGCCTTACTTGTTTTGGACGAGATCCAACCAGGTTTTGGACGCACTGGAAAGCTTTTTGGATTCGAACATTACGGAGTAGTACCCGATATTTTAGTCATGGGCAAAGGCATGGGCGGTGGCATGCCCATTGGTGCTTTTACAGCTTCCTATGAGCATATGCAATTACTATCAAACAATCCTACATTGGGGCATATTACCACCTTTGGAGGACATCCTGTTATTGCGGCAGCGGCGCTCGCTACGTTACAAGAAATTACAGAAACAACACTTATAGAAGATACGCTCAAAAAAGAGCAGCTTTTTAGAGCGCTATTAATACACCCTTTACTTACCGAAATACGAGGGAAAGGTCTCATGCTTGCTGCATTGACACCAAGTGCAGAAATTACCTCTCAAGTCATTTTAAAATGTCAGGATGAAGGTCTTATTTTATTCTGGTTACTCTTTGAAAGCAAGGCGATCCGAATCACACCTCCGCTTACCATCTCTGAAGATGAGATCCGTGAAGGATGTGGTATTTTATTGAAGGTACTGGATCAAATGAGTTTCTAGTTTCTAAATAGTTCTAACAACCTATTTCTTATTGTTTATGACGCTGCTATGCACGCTTTCGCGAAAGCATACTTAGTAAAGCAAATTACAGATAACTAAAAAAGGCGTTTCTCTTAAGAAACGCCTTTTTAAATTCACTGTTGTGAAGTTATTTTAGATAAACAATACTAGTTGTTTATTAAACGGAATTCTGTTCTTCTGTTTGCAGCATGCTCACGCTCTGTACAAGAAACGCCATCAGCACATCTGTTTTTAAGTCTGCGCTCTCCAAATCCATTAGCAACAAGTAAGCTATTGTTAATTCCTTTAGAAATTAAATAGTTTGCTACTGACTGTGCACGACGCTCAGAAAGATCTTGGTTTGCAGCATTATTACCTCTAGAATCTGTATGTGAAGCGATTTCTAATTTCACGCCAGGATTTTGAGCCAATAATGGTAATAAACGCGTATCGATAATATTTTTAGCCGCAGAAGTTAATGTAGCACTGTTTAAGTTCCAGTTAATTGGAAGTGCTTGGTACTCAACAAGAGCACACTCTACTTCTCTCCAAGTAGTTAATCCTCCTTTTTGCTTAAGAACTTCTTTAGATACTGTAGTGTACGTTGCAGGAACTACTTCTTCTGTTGTAGTAGCATCTTTTGTAAGTACTGTCTTCGTGATATTAGCATACTCAGCAGGAATTTCTTCTTCTACTACACGAGCTGGTTGATCAACCACTCTTTTTGTGTAGGTAGCATCTTTAGATCCTCCAGGAGTTGTTTGTACAGCTGCATCAGCTGCAAGTGTGCGGATAGATACTGTTTCGTATTCAGCTGGATATCCTTTATAACACCAGTAACGACAATCATCAGGGTTACTAGAAGCACAATCAGGAGCTGGCGCACCTAATTCCCACTGCGCATAAGCAGATTTAGTTTCAATAGTTTCTGAACCATTAGCAAAAGAAGCAGGTACAATTCTTAAAGAAGAACCTGAAGTACTTTTTACATAAGATACTGTTTCTGTTTTGTACGTAGCAGGTATTACTTTAAGACGCTTTGAAGCTTCTTTAACTAATACACGCTCTGTTTGAGTTTCGTACTGAGCAGGAACTACTTTTAACACTTTATAAGCAGGTGTCTTTTGTATTTGCACTGTTTGAGTTTCATAAATGTCTGGAGTAGTACAACGTACATAACATTTTCCAGGTTCTGGATTAGATGGTAAGTCTTGTGCTTGTGCAGTAATTGCCAAAAGACCAAAAACAGAACATAATAATAAAATTTTCTTCATAATTGATAGTTTAAAGTTAATGTGTTGGAAATCATATTCGATACTACAAAAATAAGAGATAAATTTTAACAAATTCAACTTTCAATTTAAGAAAGCTTTAACACGGACAAAAAACACAAAAGTATCGTCAAAAAACACAAATGAAGTGTTTTCTAACCTCTAAAGTCATAATCTTTACTATAATTTGCTTAAAACGGATAAAAAACGATCGTGATGTGCATCCGTATAATCCAAGTGAGTTACGATCCGTAGTTTGCCTTGTCCCATATCACTTATGGCTATTTGCTCATTAGATAATACATCCATAAATCGCTGTTTGGAAGGCCCTTCTAAAAGAGTAAATATCACAATATTAGTGTCAATTGTCTCGACGGAGGCGACAGCATCCATCAATGCTAACTGAGTTCCTAATTCTTTAGCTCTTTGGTGATCCATGTGCATTCTATCCATATGATGATCTAAGGCATAAATTCCTGCAGCAGCCATATACCCAACTTGGCGCATACCGCCTCCTAAAATTTTACGTACTCGGATGGCCTTATCCATAAACCGTTGCTTCCCTACTAAGACAGATCCCATAGGGGCTCCTAGTCCTTTTGACAAGCATACAGAAATCGTATCAAAAACGTTTCCGTAGGCTTTTGGATTTTCATTGTTTGCCACCATCGCATTCCACAAACGAGCACCGTCTAGATGAAGTCCCAGTTGGTGTTCATCACATACGGTTTTAATTCGTTTAATTTCTTCAAAATCATAACACGCCCCTCCTCCTTTATTGGTGGTGTTTTCTAAACATACTAAAGTCGTGAGCGGACTATGATAAAAATCGGGTGGATTGATGGCTTCTTCGACTTGTGATGCGGTCACCATTCCTCTATGTCCAGATAAAAGCTTACACGAAACACCACTATTAAAAGAAACACCGCCGCCTTCATAATTATACACATGTGCATAGGCATCGGCAATGAGCTGCTCACCAGGTTGTGTGTGAATTTTTATAGCCGCTTGGTTGGTCATACTCCCTGTCGGGAAATACAACGCACTATCCATCCCAAACATATCGGCGATGCGACGTTCTAACTCATTGACAGAGGGGTCTTCTTTATATACATCATCCCCTACTTCGGCATGCATCATAAAATCAAGCATCGCTGGTGTAGGCTTGGTAAGCGTATCGGATCGTAAATCTATTTTCATTGAAAAGAATATATTTCTTTATTTATAAAAGAGTGTCAAAAGTTTTTCTTACTCCTGATAGCACCCAATAGGAGAGCCATCTGGGATTTTAGGCGAAGGAATCACTTTAAATGTTTCTGGTTTTGCAAACGTTTTTTCGATCTGATCCTTCATATTCATATCATTTAAGTCTCCACTATCGAAAGATGGAATAACCACCGTATTCAATACATATTTTACAGTCGCTTTCGTCTGTGGGATCGCTCTTGGGTGTACATATAGGTTTAGTAAATGCTTGATGACATTATAATTGATCGTGGTTTGCACTTCATTGGCATACGCATCTTTTTCAGAAACCAATACAGTTTCTTTCACAAGCGTTTCTAACATTCCCTGTAACCCTAGTTGTTTTGTATCCAATGATTTTTGCTGTACCAATCGATTTGCACGTTCAGGATGTAATAAAAGGCCAAGGGTCATATCACTTGCCGTAGCAGAGGCACCTAGGGCATCAAAGGCAACCCCTGTCGTACTTTTAAAACTCTCACGGCTACGATAGTATCCATGCGCTCTTGGTGGAAATAAACCAAGCTTGTCTTTTGGAATCATCAGTGTACCTGCTTTGAGTGTTTTAAGAACACTCATAAGCGCTTGCTTTTGTTTTTTAGCCTCCAGTACTTCGGTTACTTTGATGTTAGGATCTCCTTTTACCGCATAGTTGTAATCAAGTCCACCTATCATTTTCACAGCTGCTTCGGTTTGATAGCGATGGTAAAAATAAAGTGGGACAAATACATCTTCTAGTACAGAATAAGGTTCATTGGTGCGGATATTATCCACAGAAAAATTAGCGATGGCTTGTTTGCGCAACGCCAATACATTTTCTAGTTCTGTATCAGCTCCAGCTCCATTATCCCAAAGGTGTGCTTTGTAATGTGCACCTCCTTGTGCTCTTGCATCACTATCGGTAATATACCGCAATCCATTTTTTTCTGCGGTTTCAAGCACTCCATTCAGATAGTCACGCTCTGTCATACCCGTGGGTACAATCCCATAGCTATACGCAACCGTTACTTTATCCCATACCCCTATTCCTGTAGCATACGCATCGGAAAAGTCAACCACGCCATTCTTTAATCGCAAGGTAGGGTGTGGATAATCCATGACACTCGCTCTTTCAGTAGGGCTCGCCGCAAAATTATGTGCAAAACCTATGGTATGTCCCACTTCATGAGCACTCAACTGACGTATACGGGCAAGTGCCATCTCTAGCATGGGTGCGTAATTTGAATCACTTTCTGCAAAAGGCTTATTACTAAGTGCCTGCGCAATTAAAAAATCCTGACGGATTCGCAAACTTCCTAAACTTACATGTCCTTTAATAATTTCCCCAGTTCTTGGGTCGGTGACGCTCGCTCCATAACTCCATCCGCGTGTGCTACGATGTACCCATTGAATCACATTGTATCGTAAATCCATAGGATCGGCATCGGCTGGAAGCATTTTTACTTGGAAAGCATCTTTAAAACCAATGGCTTCATAGGCTTGATTCCACCAACTTGCGCCTTCTAGTAAGGCAGAACGCACCGGCTCTGGAGTTCCTGGGTCTAAATAATAAATAATAGGCTCTACCGCTTCGCTTACCGCAGCAGTAGGATTCTTTTTTTCTAATCGATGTCTATTCGCATAGCGCTTACGTATCGGTTCTTGGACGGGCGTTGCGTAATCTAGAAAACTGGTGGATATGTTTCCTGCTCTAGAATCAAATTCCCTAGGCGTGTATCCATCATCAGGTAATTCAACAAAAGAATAATGTTGTATCACAGATATGGAGGAAGCATCGGGGGCGACGGTTCTTAGATTTCTCCCTGTGGGTTGTCCTTTAAAAGTAAGCAAGGCTTCAAATTCTGTGTTTTTAGGAAAACTCTTAGTGCGTTCCATAGCGAGAGCACTACGCAACTTATCTACTTTATACGCTCCTTCTTTTTGAAATTTTAAACGGTTAGAGACCCCATGAGTATCTTCCATTAAAAACGAAGTAAGATCAATAAGGTAGGTCGCGTTTTTAGTTTCTACAATGGGAAAACCATACAATACAGAGGTAGCAAAAGCCTCTTTAATCGACCTACGCTCCAAATCATTGGTCGTATTAGCCCTATAGTTTTGATTGGGTTGTACGAGTAATAATTTATTGCCTGCTTTCTTAAAATACACAATCGCAGATCCTCCTAATTGCCCTCTATCTAGCCCAATATCATTAGATCCGAGCCCTGTGCGTAACGAATGAACATATAAAAACTCCTCTTCAAGTTTACTGACTTCAAGGTATAATTTGTCTACGCTCTCATCATAATGGATTTTAAAATACCCATCTTGTGTCTTAATATTAGTCTTTCCTTCTAGGAACTGAGCATTGGCAATAACAGCATATAAAAATGCCGCGAGGGTCAGTAGTATCGTTTTTCTCATCTCAAGTATATTTTTGAAGACACCTAAGATAGGGGTTTGTACGCTTTCGCGAAAGCGGAATTAAAATTCTCCTCTTTTTAACCCATATTCATTATAAACAAAAAGAAAGTAAGGTTTTTAAAAAGTGCTGCAGATGAATTTATCACAGATATATCCCCAGCATTTAGGTTATAAAAGATAAAAAATTAATAAGTATCTCACTTTAACCATTGGTGTTCTGTTGTAATCTTTTATTTTTGGTATCTACTTTTAGAATATTATGATTACAGCAGAACAATTAAAATCACTCCAAGAGCGTATTGAAAGCTTAAGGAGATATCTTTGACATAGATCGAAAGCTTATTGAAATAGCTAACGAAGAAGAAAAAACATTTGACCCTAATTTTTGGAACAATGCGAGAGAAGCTGAAGCCTTTATGAAGCAGCTTCGGTCCAAGAAAAAATGGGTAGAAGATTATAAAACGGTATCCTCAAAAACCGAAGATCTTGAAGTATTATACGAGTTTGCTAAAGAAGGAGAAGCGCCAGAAAAAGAGGTGCAAAACCAATATGATCTTACTTCAGATTTACTAGAAAATATTGAATTCAGAAACATGCTTTCTGAAGAAGGTGATGAGATGAGTGCGGTATTGCAAATTACTGCAGGTGCGGGTGGTACTGAAGCTTGTGACTGGGCAGCTATGCTGATGCGTATGTATCTCATGTGGGCAGAAAAGAAAGGGTACAAGGTGAAAGAGCTCAATTTTCAAGAAGGCGATGTGGCGGGTATTAATACGGTTACTTTAGAGATAAATGGTGAGTTTGCTTTTGGCTGGCTTAAAGGTGAAAATGGTGTACACAGATTGGTGCGGATTTCCCCGTTTGATAGCAATGCAAAACGACATACTTCTTTTGCTTCTGTATATGTATATCCGCTGGTAGATGATACAATAGAAATAGACATCAATCCTGCAGATTATGAGATTGTTACCGCAAGATCATCGGGTGCTGGAGGGCAAAATGTAAATAAAGTAGAGACCAAAGTACAGCTTACACACTTCCCAAGTGGGATCAAAATATCCTGTTCTGACAGTAGATCGCAACACGATAATAGAGCAACAGCCTTACAGATGCTTCGATCGCAATTATATGAAATCGAGCTTCGTAAACGTATGGAAGCACGCCAAGATATTGAAGCGAGTAAAATGAAAATAGAATGGGGATCGCAAATACGATCTTATGTACTTGATGATAGACGTGTGAAGGATCATCGTACGAATTATGAATACCGTCAGCCAGAAAAAGTACTCGATGGAGAAATCGATGCATTTTTAAAGAGTTATCTTATGGCGATGGGGCAAGAGGAAGAAAGTGACCAATTATAATTGTAAAAACATACGTTTTTGCGAAACTACCTAACCGGTAGGAGTACTATATAACCATGAAAGAAGTAAAGACAATCATATTTGATTTAGGTGGCGTCTTAATAGACTGGAACCCAGAGTATGTATATCTTAAAGAATTTAGAGGAGATCGCATCAAGATGGATTGGTTTCTGGAACATGTATGTGCGTGGTCTTGGAATGTAAACCAAGATGCAGGATATCCTATAGCAAAAGCTACGCAGGAGCGTATTGCTTTATTCCCAGAATATGAAGACCTTATCAAAATGTATTACGGTCGTTGGGAAGAAATGTTAGGCTTTGCCCATGAAGGAACGCTTGCTATTTTAAAAAAACTAGTAGATAATCCTTCTTATAGAGTTCTTGCATTGACCAATTGGAGTGGAGAAACATGGCCTAAGGCCATTGCAAAATTTCCTTGGTTACAATGGTTTGAGGGAATTCTTGTCTCTGGAGATGAGAACATGCGCAAACCATTTGCAGACATCTACCAACGCATGCTCAGTCGGTATGATATTAACGCAGAAGAGGCAGTTTTTATAGATGATAGCCTTGCTAATGTGGAAGGATGCGAAGCTGTAGGGATTACAGGAATTCATTTTAAAGATGCGCCAACACTAGACATTCAATTAAGAACCTTAGGAATTAAATTATAACCAAATAGAAATTAATTATTAGAAAGCTTTCGCGAAAGCAAACCCATTATGATAAAAATATATCACCACCCAAAATGTTCAAAAAGCCGAGAAGGATTAGCTATTGTTGAAGCTTCTGGAAAACCCTTTCAAATTATAAAATACATGGATGAGCAATTACCCGTTCCTACACTAGAACGCGTTATTGATGCCTTAGGTATTAAACCAATGGAACTCGTAAGAACTGAGGAAACGATATGGAAAGAAAGTTACAAAGGAAAAACACTCTCTGATATTGAGATCATAAAAGCCTTAGCAACACATCCTAAATTGATACAAAGACCTATCGTTATTAATGGTAAAAAAGCAATTATAGGACGTCCACCATCAAATATTAAATCTATTTTGTAAATTCACAGCTTAAAATTAAATTCTATCTAAATAAATATTACTATTAATTATGAAAAAAATAATCGCAATTGTTGCTCTTTGTTTCCTAGGATTAGGAGTAGCGCAAGCTCAAGTATCGCTTCAAAAGTCAACTGTTAAAAGTGCTGTTCAGTCTGGAGTTGTAGAAATGCTTACTCAAAAATTAAACCTTTCTTCTCAACAAGTCGCGTCTATAACTAAAATTATGGGTGTATTTGCTGAGTCAAGAAAAACAGTACAACAATCTACTGGGATGACACCAGAACTAAAAGCAGAAAAGCTTAAAAAGATCAATGATAGAGAGGACTTGAATATGAAAAACATTCTTGATGATACTCAATATGCTAAGTTCCAAGAATTAGCAAAAGACATCAGAAAAGGCTAATCATTTTTAACGCCTGTTTAACATACAGATTAACGCCAGTTTAACAACTGGCGTTTTTTTATGCAGTAATTTCGGTTCAAATTTTAGAAGAAAGGATGAAACCAACTATTATAAGCATTCTCGTAATGCTTTTTACAATTTCGCTTCAAGCGCAATCTCCTGGAGGAAAAGAAATTACGCTGTCTGGAAATGTTCAAGACAAAGATGGGAGTATTCCATTGGAATATGCTACCATTACCCTAACAGACACAAGTAACCCTCAATCTATTAACGGGGGGATTACTGATTTTAATGGCGCTTTTTCCTTTAAAACCCCAGCGGGTGTATATGACATCAAGATTGAGTATATCTCTTTCAAATCTGTTATTCTAAAAGCTCGAAAATTAGATAAGGATACGGCACTAGGCACCATAAGCTTAGAAATTGATGCTGCAACCTTAGAAGAAGTTACGGTGGTCGCCGAAAAAACCACAGTAGAATTCAAACTTGACAAGCAGGTATATAATATTGGAAAAGACCTTACGGTACGTGGCGGTACAGTGAGTGATGTATTAGACAATGTACCTTCTGTTTCTGTGGATGTAGAAGGAAATGTAGCGTTACGAGGAAATGATGATGTACGTATCTTAATCAACGGAAAGCCTTCAGGGCTTGTTGGCTTAAATAGCACAGAAGCCCTAAGACAACTGCCAGCTGAATCGATAGAACGTGTTGAAGTCATCACTTCTCCATCAGCTCGATATGATGCCGAAGGAAGCGCAGGTATTCTTAACATCATTTTAAAAAGAAGTAAACTACAAGGACTCAATGGGGCCTTAACGGCGAATGTTGGGAACTTCGGCACAAGAGGTCTTTCTGCCAATGTAAACTATAGAACAGGGGATTTTAACATCTTCGCTACGGGTGGATACAACATCAGAGGTTCTGAAGGAAATAGTTCAACAACAAGAGTACAACCCAATGGTCTTTTTGTGGAAGAACGTGAATTTGAGAGAGAACGCGGGGGTCTTAATTCTAATTTTGGGGTAGAGTATTATTTTAATGACAATACCAGTCTTACAGGATCTGTTGTCGTGCGCGATAGCGACAATGAGAATGGATCTGTTAATAATATTACAGAAACAGAAAATGAAGATACTTTTCTGACCCGAAGACTAGCCCCAGAAAGCGAGCAAGACTTTACCACACAATACAGCCTTAATTTTGATAGAAGATGGGAAAATGATGGAAACCTTTCTATCGAACTTCAGTATGAAAACTCGGAAGAGGTAGAGTTTGTAGACATCTCAAACGTATCATTAAATTCAGATATTGGTATCGAGCTAGAAACCAACGAAACCATAGAAGATCAAAAACGCTTTTTTGCACAAGTAGATTTTGTACAACCACTAGGTGATGACGCCCGTTTTGAAGCCGGGTATCGAGGGAATTTATCAGAACTTGATACGGACTTTACCGTTTTTGATAACATTATTGATGAAGATAATGAAAATGGAGATTTGCTATTAAATACTGATTTAAGTAACAGTTTGATCTTTAATGAAGAAATACACGCGTTTTACACACAATATGGTACGAAAGTAAATAAATTCAATTTCTTACTAGGACTTCGTCTAGAGTATACCAACATTGAGATAGAACAACAAACGATTAGTGATTTTCAAAGTAGAGACTTCACTAATTTATTCCCTACACTAAATATAAATTATGAGTTTAATGAAAAGGAAACCGTTAGTTTAGGATACAATAGACGTATTAGAAGACCTCGTGGTTTCTTTTTAAATCCTTTTCCTTCTAGAACGAGCGCTACTACCTTTTTCCAAGGAAATCCAAACTTAAACCCAAGTTTATCTAATGGGCTGGATATAAGCTACCTGAACAGAATCAGTAAATCTCTTACACTTAATGGATCGATATTTTTCAGACGTACCGAAGATACTTTTCAGTTTGTTTTCTTAGAAACAGATCAAGTGGCTATCGTTAATGGCAATGAAGTAGCGGTTTTAAATAGAACGCCTATTAACCTCTCTAGAAATGACCGCATAGGGATTGAGGGAACCCTTACCTATTCTCCAAATAAAAAATGGCGTATCAATGCCAATGTCAATGTGTTTAACTCTGAAACTGTAGGAGAATTTGAAGGAATAGATTACGGTGCTAGTAACTTTACGTGGACGGCACGACTTAACAACAAGTACACATTACCTTGGGGTATTGACTCACAAACTCGGATTAATTACAGAGGGCCTTCGGTAAATGCACAAAGTGAAAATGAAGGAATCTTCAGTGTAAACCTCGCATTTAGCAAAGACCTTTTTAAAGAAAAAGCATCAATTGCGCTTAGTGTTTCTGATCTATTCAATTCTCGTATCAGAAGATCTAACGTAAATTTCCCATTTCCTGGAGAAAGTGCGTTCCAATTTAGAGAACGTACTGTAAACCTCTCCTTTACTTACCGTTTTAACCAAAAGAAAAAACGTGAGCGCGAAGGTGGATTCAATGGAGGAGACGAAGAATTTGAGGGATAAAAGAAACATAGATGTTTAAAAAATGACATCTGTAAAAACTTAAAAAGAGTTATTCTTACTTAGAGAATAACTCTTTTTAAGTTTCATTGAAATATTTACAGGTTATAGCTGTTATATCTAGTAGTTTTGCAAATAAAACTTTTACAGTTTAAAAAACTACACTAGATTTACAACGCTAACATACCCCTATTAAAATAGATCCTTTGCTCGCGATATTAAAAAAAGAAATCAATTCGTTTTTTGCCTCTCCTATAGGGTATCTAGTCATTAGCTTATTTTTGGTGGTCACAGGATTATTCCTTTGGGTATTTGAAGGGGAATTTAATATCCCTAACTCTGGTTTTGCAGACTTGGCTCCTTTCTTTCAATTAGCACCGTGGATTTTCACTTTTTTAATTCCTGCGATTACCATGCGTAGTTTTAGTGAAGAGCAAAAAACAGGAACGTTAGAACTCCTTTTAACAAAACCGATCTCCACCTTACAACTCGTTTTAGGAAAATATTTTGGGGCATTAGTATTAATCATCATCACCCTCATTCCTACGCTTATTTATGTGGTGGCTATCCATCAACTTGGGAATCCAGTGGGGAATCTTGATATAGGCGTCACTATAGGCTCGTATGTAGGACTGTTATTTCTTGCGGCTAGTTTTATAGCGATGGGTGTATATGCCTCTACCCTATCAGACAACCAAATTGTCGCTTTTATTCTAGCGGTACTCTTTTGCTTTGTCTTTTATTTTGGCATTGATGGGATTGCAAGTTATACGCACCCTATGGTGGCTAATTTTGGAATGCAAGCCCATTATGATAGTATCAGTAGAGGGGTGATAGACACCAGAGATTTGATTTATTTTATAAGCATTATTGCTTTTTTCATATACCTAACCAAAAGTACCTTAGACAAAAAGAGATAGCCCACTTTCGTGAAAACGTTTAAAAAAATACCCGCGCTTATCATAGCAATCATCGCCTTCATCCTCGTTAATTACGTAGGATCTTTAGCGCATCAACGGTATGACCTCACGCAAGACAAAAGATACACGCTGAGCGATCCCGCCAAAGCCGTTATCGACCAAATCAAAAGTCCGCTGATTATTGATGTTTTTTTAGAAGGAGATTTTCCGCCAGAGTTTAGAAAACTCCAAAATGAGACGCGGTATTTACTTGAAGAAATTTCTAACTACAACCCAAATGTTTCATTTGCCATCTCAAATCCTGTAGAAGATGATGCTGACGCTAATGAGATCGCACAACAATTTGCCAATTTTGGGATGACCCCTCTCCCACTTACTGTGAAACGTAATGGCGAAGAAAAAACCCAAACCTTGTTTCCGTGGGCGACCGCCAATCATAATGGGAAAGCGATTCCGATTTCGCTTATCAAAAATATTGCAGGTGCCTCACCAGAGCAATTTGTGTATGCGTCTATACAAAACCTTGAATATGTTTTTGTAGACGGTTTTAACCGTCTGCTTAACGCCAAAAGCAAACGTATTGCGGTGCTTAAAGACAATGGAGAACTCCCTGATGCTAAGATCGCAGATATGTTTCTTAAACTCGGTGAAACCTACAGCATTGCATCCTTCCCGATGAATGCTGTCTCCAAAGACCCTGAAAAAACATTACAAGCATTACAAAACACCTTTGACTTGGTTGTGGTTGCAAAACCGACCAAAGCCTTTACCGATGCTCAAAAATTTGTCTTAGACCAATACATCCTCAATGGCGGTAACGCTTTATGGTTGATAGACGCAGTCGCTATGGAAAATGATAGTCTTCGTAACGCTAATGGCAAAGCGTTTGCTTTTCAGAGAGACCTCAACTTAAATGACTTGTTCTTTAAATATGGCGTTCGGATCAACCCGGTACTCGTTAAAGATTTGTACTCAGCTCCATTGAGTTTGGCTTCTGGCGATGGCAGTCAGTCAAAATATCAGGAGCTTCCTTGGTTTTATCAACCTGTGACGCCCTCATTTAATACACATCCGATCAATACCAATATAGAACGCCCTATTCGGTTTGAGTATGCCAATCAAATTGAAGTGCTTAATAATACATCGGCTATCAAAAAGACGGTCTTACTCACCTCTAGCATTCTCACAAAACTAGAAGGGGTTCCTAGAGAGATTTCTTTAGATGAAATTGGCATGGAGCCTTCAGAAAAAGAGTATCAAGCAGGACCACAACCGTTGGCTGTATTGTTAGAAGGCACCTTCGAATCGGCTTTTAAAAACCGTGTACAGCCGTTTACATTAGACAGTATACGCTTTCGCGAAAGCGCAACAACCCCCTCTAAAATGGTCATTATTGCCGATGGAGACATCGTTGTAAATGATGTAGATGCCAAAGGAAATCCACTAGAATTAGGCTTTGATTATTTTACGAGAAAACAATACGGAAATAAAGAGTTTTTACTGAACACGGTCAATTACCTTCTTGATGATACAGGTCTTATTAACATAAGAAGTAAAGATATTGCCCTTCCTTTTCTAGACACTCCTAAAGTTGTGAATAGCATTAACAAGTGGCAAGCCTTAACCATAGGGCTTCCGTTGGTTTTACTCTTGATTTTTGGGGCTGTGTTTTTCACACTTCGCAAACGCAAGTACGCAAGATAGCTGTTGATAAGTTTCTTTCTTAGACCGTCGCATTTAAAATATATTTGTAGGTACGTATTTCTGTATCAGAAATACAATTTCGAATCATTCAATTATTGCCATTGCAAACCCAATATATACTATGAAATTTATAGTCTCTAGTTCATACTTACTCAAACAATTACAAGTTTTAGGAGGTGTTATTAATAACAGTAACACACTTCCCATATTAGATAATTTTCTTTTTGAATTAGATGGTAACTCCCTTACCGTATCTGCATCAGATTTAGAAACGACCATGATGGCAACATTAGAGGTGGAGTCTGAAAATAAAGGAATGATCGCCTTACCAGCGAGACTGCTTCTAGATACCTTAAAAACGTTTCCTGAGCAACCTCTTACATTTACACAAGAAGAGAATAATACGGTGGAGATAAGCTCTAGCCATGGTAAATATGCCCTTGCCTATGCAGATGGTGCTGAGTTTCCAAATGCCGTATCGCTAGAAGATCCTAGTATCGTAAAAATACCTGGAAACATCCTTGCTACTGCGATTAACAATACCATTTTTGCGAGTGGAAACGATGATCTTCGCCCTGTGATGAGCGGTGTATTTTTCCAGTTTGCAACAGACGGACTTACCTTTGTAGCCACAGACGCTCACAAACTTGTAAAATATAACCGTACCGATGTAACTGCCTCACAAACAGCCGAATTTATCATGCCTAAGAAACCGCTCAATTTATTAAAGAGCATTCTAGGGTCTAATGATGATGATGTAACGGTCGCTTATAATGATTCTAACGCTCGATATACGTTTGACAATGTAGAATTGATCTGTCGCCTTATCGATGGGAAATATCCTAACTATGAAGCGGTGATTCCAAAAGAGAATCCAAACAGACTTACGATAGACCGTAATCAGTTTTTAAACTCTGTACGTCGTGTCTCTATTTTCTCAAATAAAACGACCCACCAGATCCGTTTAAAAATTGCAGGAGCTGAATTAAATATCTCTGCAGAAGATATCGATTATAGCAATAAAGCAGAAGAACGTCTCACCTGTGATTACCAAGGGGACGATATGCAAATTGGATTTAACTCGCGTTTCCTCACGGAGATGCTTAATAATATGAATGCCAATGATGTTTCTTTAGAAATGTCATTACCCAATAGAGCTGGTATTTTAACTCCTATCGACGGATTAGACGAAGGAGAAAGTGTCACCATGCTTGTAATGCCTGTCATGCTCAATAACTAGATTAAGTGTTAATTACGAAAGAGCTAATTTCCTATGTGAATTAGCTCTTTTTTTTGTGCTAAATTTTCCTGCTTATTTCCCATTATTTTTGAGTACTTTAGCTTCGTATTAATTTGATTTTAAATGAAAAAACTTTTTTTTATCCTTGGATGTGGTCTTATTCTTATTTCCTGTAAAGAGTCAAAAGAAACAGTAGCAACCACAGAAAAACCTGTCTACATAGATGTTACCTCCTTAGAAGGTGATGGAAACAAGGTACTTCCAAAGTATATGGAAACCATTACCGAAGCAGAGCTTAAAGAAATGCTCTATGTATATGCGGGTGATGAAATGGAAGGAAGAAATACGGGAGATCCCGGACAAAAAAAGGCCGCTGAATATTTACGTACGTATTACAAAGAGAACAATATTCCGTCGGGAACCGCAGATGCAAATTATTATCAGAAAGTCCCTAAAGAATTTTTTAAGAAAAATAGTGGACTCAATGATTCTGAAAATGTACTTGCATTCATAAAAGGATCAGAAAAGCCAGAAGAAGTACTTGTGATTTCGGCACATCTAGATCACGTAGGAATCGATTCTAGAGGAAATGTATATAACGGTGCTGATGATGATGGGTCAGGTACCATTGCCCTCTTAGAAATTGCCGAAGCATTTCAACAAGCCATTAAAGACGGGTACCCACCAAAACGTTCCATTCTTTTTTTACACGTAACAGCTGAAGAAAAAGGCCTTTATGGCTCAAGATACTATACAGAAAATCCTGTATATCCGTTAGCAAACACCATTGCCAATCTCAATATCGATATGATTGGGCGTAATGATTTTGAGCATCCTGATGATAATGACTATGTCTATCTTATTGGATCTGACAAGCTAAGTACCGATCTTCATAATATCTCTGCGGCGATCAATATGAAGTATTTTAATATGAATTTGGATTATCGCTACAATGCAGAAAATGAGCCGAATCGTTTTTATTACCGCTCTGACCACTATAACTTTGCAAAGCACAATGTACCTATCATATTTTATTTTAATGGCGTTCATGAGGATTACCACAAAATCTCAGACACCCCTGATAAAATCAATTATCCATTATACCAAAGACGTGTAAAATTGGTATTTGCCACGGCATGGGAGCTTGTTAATCGTAAAGAACGCCCTGTAGTCGATAAGGCAGTACCTAAGCCTTA
The DNA here is from genome assembly GCA_964351845.1 of uncultured Flavobacteriaceae bacterium. Lineage (GTDB taxonomy): Bacteria > Bacteroidota > Bacteroidia > Flavobacteriales > Flavobacteriaceae > Dokdonia. The sequence continues at coordinate 60,166 of CAYGQJ010000016.1, forward strand.
AAAGGAACTTGAGAAAAAACAAAAAAAAGCTTCGAAAATTTTCGAAGCTTTTTTTATAAAACCGTTGGTAATATCATCATATTGGTTATCTTTGCAGTCGCTAATTAAAATGGTGGTTGTAGCTCAGTTGGTTAGAGCATTGGTTTGTGGTACCAAGGGTCGTGGGTTCGAGCCCCATCTTCCACCCAAATAGCAAAAGCTTCTCAGAAATGGGAAGCTTTTTTTGTTTATACAACTCTCAAAATAGAAAAAAGGCGAGAAAGTCGTGAGTCGTGAGTCTTGGAGCCTAGCGGTCGTAATTCAAAGGGCATAACAACTTTTCTAGCTTTCGCGAAAGCGTAACCGCACAGACATATCCCATAAACAAAGA
>CAYGQJ010000017.1:0-1732 GCA_964351845.1 uncultured Flavobacteriaceae bacterium
TGAGTGATTTTCGCATTTCGCGAAAATAGTATCGAAGTCACCGACTAGGCGTATCAAAACAGCACTAATTATGTATGCATAAGGGTATTTACCTATTACGCTCGTCACTTTCTATGACGCCGTCACGAAGTCTAATAATACGATGCGCATGTGCGGCAATGTCTTCTTCGTGTGTTACTAAAATAACGGTATTTCCGGCAGCGTGAATGTCATCAAATAATGCCATAATCTCCACTGATGTTTTGGAGTCAAGATTTCCCGTAGGCTCATCGGCAAGGATAATAGAAGGTTTATTCACAAGGGCTCTTCCTACAGCCACACGCTGGCGTTGCCCTCCAGAGAGCTGATTAGGTTTGTGATCCATACGATCTGAAAGACCTACATCTGTTAGGACTTCTTCTGCGCGTTTATGACGTTCGGATTTTGAAGCTCCTGCGTATACCATCGGTAAGGCTACATTGTCTAAAGCGGTGGTACGGGGTAATAAATTAAATGTCTGAAATACAAAACCAATCTCGGTATTACGAACATCTGCAAGCTCGTCATCACTCATGCTACTCACATCTCGGTTATTGAGAATATACGTTCCAGAAGTGGGCGTGTCAAGACATCCTAGAAGATTCATTAACGTAGATTTTCCTGATCCCGAAGGCCCCATAAAGGCGACGTATTCTCCTTTGTCAATGTCTAAGTCAATGCCCTTGAGTACATATACAGTTTCAGTTCCTAAAGGAAAATTTCTTCGAATATCTCGAATCTTAATCAAATTACTCATACTATAAATACGGTATTGTTCGTTGAGGATTCACACGTGGTTTTGCTATTAGAAGACTAAAGTAAGGGATTGTTACAAATTTCTCTTTAATATTTTCGCTTAAAGCGAAAAAACGACACATACACTACCCGTTACGATTGATTTTCTTTTATAGTTTAATGAAAAAATCTTCTTTCTGTTGTTCTTTTCTGAAAAACAAAAAACCTACATAAAAGCAGTCGATAGTAACCGTAACTTCATGGAGTTTTTTTAGTGATTGCCAAGCTTCTGTCATTTCTTGAGACCAATGAATATCATCAAAAACCCAAACGGTTTCATTGGTAGTACTTCGAAGCATTTCTTGAGCATAGTCTAACGTGGCTTCTTTTGAATGATTCCCATCAAAATAAATAAGGTCAAATTTGTTTGTCGTTATTTTTTGTAGGCTTTCGCCAAATTCTCCTATGATGATGTTTGCATTAGAAATGGTAAAATCCTTAAGATGTTGTTTTGCAACAGCGGCTGTTTCAGGACACCCTTCTAAGCTGGTCACTAAGGATTCAGGGTTTGCAGCAAGTGCGATGGTGCCCATTCCTAAAGAAGTGCCGATTTCTAAAATGTTTTTTGGTTCAAAATAGGTGACGATACGTTCTATAAGTTGCATTCGTTGTAAAGGGGCTCCTGCATACCGAGCAATGTCTTTTATCGCTCTCTTGTTTGAGGTAAATACTTTTGATCCCGCGCCAAAATCTGTTACCGAAATGGTTTGATCACTTTGCAAAAGCGCATTTCTATAGTCCGCTAATTTTGAAATGTTTTTTTTGTTATTTGTACGTTTTAGGCATTTTTTCTCAAATGAAAATACAAAAGGGGAGTGGATCCCATGGAGATGGAAGGTCTTTGGAAGCCATTTTATGTACGTGATTATTTGGTGTAACAAAGTGTTTGTACTTATTTAATAATAGGCAGTTTTAAATC
>CAYGQJ010000017.1:1832-59975 GCA_964351845.1 uncultured Flavobacteriaceae bacterium
ACCCTTCCATTTTTGCGGAGAGGTCAAACCAGCGTTCTTCTTTTGTTTCTATGCTTTTGATGATTGTAGCCAACGTTGCCGATGCTTCTGTAATTTGGTCTTGTGTTAAATCAGGGTTTAAGAATTCTTTTTCTTTTTCTTTTTTCTCACGTTCCAGTTGTGCGATTTCGCGCTCTAATTTAGCGTGTTCTTTTTGTTCTTGATAAGAGAGTTTTCCTTGGTGTTGTTTTTCTTTCCAAGATTTTGTTTCTGAGGTTGATGAGGTTTCGTTAGCGTCTGAAATTACTTTTTGACTTGCTATTTTTGTGGCAGCATCGGTATTATTAAAACTTACATTTCCTTCGTAGGTTCTATAATCTGAGTAGTTACCAGGGAAACCATCAATGACAGCATCACCTTTAAATACAAAAAGATGATCTACAATCTTGTCCATAAAATAACGGTCGTGAGAAACCACGACAAGACATCCAGGAAAATCTAATAAGAAATTCTCAAGGACATTCAGTGTGACGACATCAAGGTCGTTGGTAGGTTCATCAAGGATTAAAAAGTTTGGATTTTGTATAAAAACGGTACAAAGATATAAGCGTCTTCGCTCACCTCCACTTAGTTTTTCTACAAAATCATATTGTTTTTTTGCATCAAAAAGAAAGCGTTCTAGTAATTGTCCTGCTGAAATGATGCGTCCTTTTTTGAGAGGAATAAAATCGCCAAATTCTTTAATAACATCAATTACTTTTTGACCAGGTTTAATCTCGATTCCTTTTTGCGTGTAATATCCAAACTTCACCGTATCTCCTACTACTACTTTTCCAGTATCAGGAGGCATCGCGCCTGTCATAATATTCAGGAACGTAGATTTGCCAGTTCCGTTTTTTCCTATCACACCAACACGTTCTCCTGTTTTGAAAACATACTCAAATGTATCTAAGATCTTTAGGTCACCAAAGGCTTTACTTACTTTATGAAATTCAAGAATTTTACTTCCTAAGCGTTCCATGTTAATTTCTAACTGTACTTCATGGTCATTACGACGCTGACTTGCTTTTTCCTTGATTTTATGGAAATCATCAATACGCGATTTTGATTTTGTTGTACGGGCTTTAGGCTGACGACGCATCCACTCGAGTTCTTTTTTGTAGAGTAATTTTGACTTTGCCAACTCTACTGACTCGGCTGCCATGCGTAACTCTTTATTTTCAAGGTAGTAGGCGTAATTCCCTCTATAGCTGTGTAGCTTTCCTTGATCCAATTCTATAATCTCATTACACACATTTTCCAAAAAGTACCGGTCGTGTGTTACCATAAAAATGGTAAGGTTTTCTTTTTTGAAATACTCTTCTAACCACTCAATCATCTCGAGGTCTAAGTGGTTGGTAGGCTCATCTAAGATGACTAAGTCTGGCTTGCTTAAAAGAAGTGAGGCTAATGCGAGACGTTTTTTTTGCCCTCCACTGAGCAAGGATACTTTTCTGTCTAGATCGTGTAGTTTTAATTTGGATAGTATTTGTTTGTATTGTGTCTCAAAATCCCATGCATTCATGGCGTCCATGCTTTCAAATGCTTTTTGGTACGCATCTTCATCTTCTGGATGAAGCAATGCTTTTTCATAAGCAGCAATGGTTTTGATGATTTGATTATCCCCTGTAAATATGGTTTCTTCTACGGTAAGGTCTGGAGATAGATTGGGTTCCTGTGGTAAATACGATATGGTAATTCCCTTGCGAGAGACTACTTGACCACTGTCTGTAGCTTCTAGCCCTGCTATGATTTGTAGCATGGATGTTTTTCCAGTACCATTTTTGGCGACAAATCCTATTTTTTGGTCTTTATTGATCCCAAATGAAATGTCATTAAATAAGGTGTGTTCACCAAATGATTTTGATATGTTTTCTACAGAAAGATAATTCAATGTGTATGTTGTTTACGTACATACATCGAAAACTAAAACGGCCGATGTATGCTACAAGTTTTTCGTTTTAAAAACGAACTTTTCTAATATCGCAAAAATACCCAATCTATAGATAGGATGATGAATAATTATACTTCCTTTTAGAAAATGTTAAGGATGATATGCGTTAAAGGTCTATGAAAGTTTCATTATTAACGATGAACGCCTATATTTGTTATTCATAACCTTAACCTGATGAAATACCCAGCTGTGCTTTTATTGCTCGTCATACTTGCGAGCATTTCTTCCTGTATCCCTATAAAAAAGCTTACGTACCTTCAAGAGAACACAACAAAAAATGATAGTTTAATCAGTCTACAACTGCAACAACAACCGTATAGAGTTCAAGTGGGTGACGTGCTGAGTGTTCGTTTAAAAGCCTTAGATCAAGAGCTTGTGGAGTTTTTTAATCCTATTGGTTCAGGATCTACATCACTGGACGAAGGCTATTATTATGATGGCTTTGCGGTAGATAGACACGGGAATATACGCATGCCTACCTTAGGAGAATTAAACGTTCTAGGGCGTACCACTGAGGAGATTCGGGGGATTGTAGAAGAAAAATTACTAAAAGATTATTTTGAAAAAGAGGCTAATGTTTTTGTAACGGTGAAACTTGCAGGTATTCGTTACACCATGGTGGGAGAAATAGGAAATCCTGGGATAAAAACTGAGCTTGCAGAAAAATTGTCTGTCATGCAAGCTATTGCTAACTCAGGAGGGGTGCCCTTAACTGGCGATAAAACAGACGTAGTGATTATACGGCAATACCCAGGAGGGCAGCAAGTGCATCATATAGATTTAACCACGATTGATGCGATGAGTTCGCCTTATTACTATTTACAACCTAATGATATGATTGTGGTAAACCCATTACCTCAAAAAAGTATTGGAGCAGGTACCACAGGATTGGATTCCTTCAGAACAATACTTACCGTGGTTACTGCTCTTACAACAACTATTTTATTATTTACACGTCTCTAGGATATGGATGAAGATTTTGACATACAGGACTCGGGTAGTTTTTTTGATTTTAGGGGATTTTTACTTAAAGTCCTGAGCTTTTGGCCACTCTTTGTCGTGTGTTTAGCCATTGCTTTTGGGGTGGCCTATTATAAAAATGTACGTAAACTTGCGGTATATAGGCTCAGTAATATGATCTCTATTAAAGATGATCAAAACCCTTTGTTTACAGGAAATACCAGCCTTGTTTTTAATTGGGGGGGTACTACGGACAAAGTGCAAACCAATATCATTCTTTTAAAATCGCGGACACACAATGAGAAGGTAGTCTCTTATTTACAGTATTATGTAAATTACCTACAGCAAGGGGAGTACGCTATGATTGATGTGTATGGGAGAACTCCTTTTAAACTCAAATTAGACAAAACGAAAGGGCAATTGTACGGAACGCAAATGACCCTTAAGGATCTAGGAGATGGTCTTTTTGAAATGACAGTTCCTTTTTCAAATACGAAGGCACGGCTTTATAACTATAGCACGTACAAGCTTGAGTATGCTACCGTTCCTACACCAGAATTTAAGGAAACTATCAAATTAGGGGATACCTTAAACTTTCCTTTTTTGAAAGGTGTTTTTGAACCAACGGAGATACTGCCCAGAGCAGGAAGAGAATACTTTGTGAGTTTAAGTGATTTTAATGGTATTGTAAAACGCTATCGAGGGATCTCTGTAGTCCAGAATCCTAGAGGGTCATCGATCTTAGAGTTAAGCCTTTCAGGAACTAATAAACACCGTATTGTAGATTACCTAAACGCGTCTGTACTGCTCAGAGAGAAAGACCAATTGGAACGTAAAAACTTATTTGCTACGAATACCATTAAGTTTATAGATAGTAGTTTGGTAGATCGTAATAAGGATCTTCAATCTGTGGTAGATGAGTTGAATGAATTTAAAAACAACAATATAGATGTTGCGCTCAAAGGAGGTTCTGCAACACTGACAGCGAAGTTAAAAAAATACGATGTTGAAAAGGATGATTTAGAACAACGCTTATCATACTATAAGGTGTTAGAAAACTACTTAACCTCCCGCACAGACTACAGTAGTGTCCCTGCACCGACGGTAGCTGGGATTGAAGAAGCCAGTATCTCTGGGAGCGTTAGTAAAATTGTCGCGTTATCTGTAGAGCGTAGTGATTTACGGTATTCGGCAAAAGAGAATAACCCTAAATTCAGAGAGATTGATAGAAGTATTAATGCAGAAAAAGAAGTGCTTCTGGAGAATATATCTTCCTCTACAGATCTTATTAATAGAGAGATTAGACAGGTAAACACTGATATAAGTCTTGCGGAGGCAGAATTGCGTAAGTTCCCTAAAGAAGAACAAGAATTGGCGAATATCCAACGCAAGCTTACTTTAAGTAGAGGGGCTTATAATCTTTATTTAGCTAAGAAAAGTGAAGCCACCATCATTAAGGCATCCAATGTGTCAGATATCGTTTTTATTGACGAAGCAAAAGATGTAGGAGGCGGACAAGTAGGGCCTAATACACGCCTAAACTATGTAATCGCGGCTATTGTTGGAGGCGTTATTCCGTTAGTACTTGTTTTTTTATTGGTCTTTTTTAATACAAAAATTGGAAATCCAGAAGAGATCAAAAAACTTTCTAATATTCCCGTATTAGGCATTATAGGGAAGAGTAAACACCGTAATAATTTAGTCGTACGCGATCGCTCCCGTTCTTCGATTGCAGAGGCGTTTAGAGGACTGCGCTCCAGTTTGCAGTTTATGTATCGTAAACGAGATATAGAGGGCGCAAAAACCGTATTAGTCACTTCTTCTGTAAGTGGTGAAGGAAAAACATTTACGTCTATTAATATCGCCACTGTTTTCGCTTTAAGCGAAAAGAAAACCGTCCTCGTAGGTCTTGATTTACGGAAACCAAAAATCTTTGATGATTTTGAATTAACCAATGAAATAGGGGTTGTTAATCACTTAATAGGACAAAATACCGTAGATGAGATAAAACAACCGAGTGGAATCCCGTTTTTAGATATTATTTTATCAGGTCCTGTACCGCCTAATCCATCAGAGTTACTGCTGAGTTCATCGATGAAAGAATTTATGGACGAACTCAAAAAAACCTATGATTATATCATACTAGATACCCCTCCCGTGGGACTTGTGGCTGATGCTTTGGAGATTATGAATTATGCAGATGCTTCTTTATATATGATTCGTCAGGGATATACTAAGAAAGCTATGCTAGGATTAATTAATGAAAAACACAGAAAAGGAGAGGTTTCCAACGTGAGTTTTGTCTTAAACTACTTCCAAAGCAAAGGGAAGTATGGCTATGGGTATGGATATGGCTACGGGTATGGATATGGCTATGGTACTTATGGAAATGGGTATCATGAAGATATTAAGGGAGTGCCCTTCTTTAAACGATGGGCCAAAAAGGTAAAAAAAGCATTCAGGAGGAAATAAATTAATTCTTTTAAATAGAATAGTTTTGAATAAGGTAGAAGAGACAGAGTGGTTATATGAGATCAAGCCTAAGGGCAAGTTTATTGATCTTAACTTTAGGGAGATATGGCGCTATCGGGACTTATTGGTGCTGTTTGTAAAGCGTGATATTGTGACGGTCTACAAACAGACCATATTAGGACCCTTATGGTATTTAATACAACCGCTATTTACCTCTGTAATTTTCACGTTGGTGTTTAATAATGTAGCAGGAATAGACACAGGTGTTGTACCTGCTTTTCTTTTTAATCTATCAGGAATTACGATATGGACCTATTTTAGGCAAGGGCTTACAAATACATCGTCTACGTTTAGGTACAATTCAAGTTTGTTTGGAAAAGTATACTTCCCTAGATTCATTACACCGCTGTCCATGATCATTTCTGGACTGTTTAAATATTTTATTCAGCTATTTATTTTCATGGTCTTTTTCCTTTATTTTCTTTTCTATGAAGGCAAACCCATTAGCGTAGGTAGTACTATTTATTTATTACCCCTAGCCATACTCACTATGGCATTACTAGGATTGGGTGTGGGGATGATTCTGAGCGCATTTACCACAAAATATAGAGACTTTAATATCCTCATTTCTTTTGGAATGCAATTATTATTATACCTCTCTGCGGTGATGTATCCGCTAGATTTGGTCAAAGAAAAGCTAACAGACTATGCATGGGTTGTAGAATATAACCCCGTAGCTCAGGTGGTTGAATCGTATCGCTATATGTTGCTTAATACAGGTAACCCTAACATTAAAGGACTACTCGTGAGTTTTGTGTTGGGCATTTTCTTAGTCCTATTGGGGCTTATTATTTTTAATAAAACGGAGAAAACATTTATTGATACCGTATAATTTATGGGACAGCACATACCTCTTTTTTACTGGTCCTCCAGGGTTTTTGAAAACAAAAGCCAAGAGAATTACGGAGATATTTTAGCGACTCAAATTGTTTCTTGGGTGAGCGGTCATGAAGTCTCTTTTTATAATGCACCTTCCAAAAAGAAAAGCTGGTTTAAAAAATCGTATGTGATGGCTATTGGGAGTATCATGAAGTATACACAACCTAAAGCATTCGTTTGGGGGAGTGGTATTATCTCTCGAAAAGATCAATTTTCTAACGCTACTTTTTGTGCCGTTCGGGGTCCGCTTTCGCGAAAGCGTATACTAGAATTAGGCTATGCCTGTCCCGAAGTATATGGAGATCCCGCACTCTTACTGCCAGCGTATTATGCACCTACCATCAAAAAGAAATTTGAATATGGGTTGATCCCGCATTATGTAGATCAAGAAATCGCGGAAGAATGGTATGGGCAAGAAAAGGAGATTACGGTGCTCAATTTAATCAATGATGATATTTTTTATACCACAGATCGTATTTTAGAATGTAAAAAAGTGATCAGCTCTTCATTGCATGGCGTGATTGTCGCACAAGCATATGGCATCCCTGCAATTTGGGTGCAATTTTCAGATAAACTAAGTGGTGACAATGTAAAGTATGAGGACTATTTTTTGTCTGTAGGGATACAACCCTATCAGCCTATGTTTGTAGATCAAAAAAAACCGCTAGAAACGTATGAAGCGCTTTTCTCTGAAGTTGCAACAGTACCTACTATTGAAAAATTAAAAGAAATACGAATAGCACTTAAAAATGCATTTCCAAAAGAATTTCTATGAGTGATATTATCTTAAAAGCAGAAAATATTTCAAAGCAATATCGATTAGGCGTGGTTGGGCTTGGAACATTGTCTCATGACTTTAATCGATTTTGGCATAAGATACGAGGGAAAGAAGATCCATATCTTACCGTAGGAAGTGTGAATGACCGAAGTGCAAAAGCAAGTTCAGAATATGTATGGGCGTTACAGGATATTAACTTTGAAGTAAAACGAGGGGAAGTTTTAGGGATTATAGGAAAGAATGGCGCAGGGAAATCAACCCTTTTAAAATTGCTGTCTAGAGTAACAGCACCCACTACAGGAAGTATAAAAACGAAAGGTAAAATAGCAAGTTTATTAGAAGTAGGAACGGGAATGCATCCTGAACTGACAGGAAAAGAAAATATCTTTTTAAATGGCGCTATTCTGGGGATGACCAAAGTAGAAATTGCCAGTAAAATAGAGGAGATTATCGAATTTTCAGGCTGTGAGATGTATATTGATACGCCTGTAAAGCGCTATTCTAGCGGAATGCGCGTACGATTAGGGTTTGCCGTAGCGGCGTTTTTAGAGCCTGATATCTTGGTCGTAGATGAGGTATTGGCCGTAGGTGACGCCGAGTTTCAAAAGAAAGCTATTGGGAAAATGAAAGACATCAGCGCTACTAGTGGTCGAACTGTACTTTTTGTAAGTCATGATATGGTTTCTGTTAAAAACTTATGTACTAGAGCTATTGTCTTATCTAATGGTACAACAGTGTATAATGGTCCTTCAGAAGATGCTATTTCCTACTATTTAAGTTCTAATCTAAAAGCCAAAAAATTAGAGAAACAAGACCTTCCTTTTTACTTTGTAGATTTTGATTTAATAGACCAAAAAGGACGTGTGGTTGACTCCGTAATTTCAGGTGAGGATATTACCATTAAAATCTCTTATGAGGTAAATATGGAAATTGATGAGAAAATGTTTTTTTGGGCATTTTCTATATTAGATCATTTTGGAAATACGATCACTGGATTTTCTTCAATAGAAAGTGGTATTAAATTAGAGAATTATAAGGGAAATAATTTTTTTGAATGGCGTATTAAAAAATTAGGATTGAGAGAAGGGAGCTATTCTTTAAAAGTTTTTTCTAGTTATAACTCAACAGCTGAAAAAGATTTTTTACACGTAGAAGAGAATTTTGGTAGCGTTAATGTAATTGCTGGAGATTTTTGGGAAACGGGTAAAAAAAACAGAAAAGGTAACGATATCATACTTGATGGTAATTTATATCTTACAAAGTAAGTTTACATATATAAATGAATTTTCATTTTTTTGCACATACTGAAGATTGTACAGCAGATTTCTATGATACGATAGGAAATCATATTCAGTATGAACTTTCGACTCATAAGATGTCTGATGCTTTTGTCTTTGAAGACGCATCCTATTTTATTCTCTTTGACGGCGTTATTGTGAATCTTGAAGCACTACTTGAGCGCTATAAAGAACCCCAAAAAGAATCATTACTTATAACGCTGTATGAAAAATATGCGACCGCATTCCCAAACGAACTGGAAGGGACTTTTGGAATCGTGTTTGTCGATAAAAAGAAACAGCAGATTCGGTTATTTTCTGATCAAATCTCAGCAAAAACAATTTTCTATAGTTCAGGGCTAGATCATATTGCTTTTGGGTCGAATCTTTTTGATTTGGCTACCTTGATGCATACGCATGATGTCGGGCAGTCTCTAGATTGGCGTACATTTTCCTATATGAGCAAATACGGTCATATGCCCGGGGATGCCACGTTTATACAAACCCTAAAAAAAGTACAAGCGGGTCATTGTATCTCTTTTTCTGATGCTACGATTACCGTAGATCAATATCATAAGTGGCGTTTTGGAACGAATACAGATATTAGTTTTGAAGATGCTGTAGATGAGTTAGATCGTAGGTTTAAAAAAGCCATCAAACAACATTTTGAAAAAGATGTGGCTTTGAAAAAAAAACATATAGGTTCGCTAAGTGGAGGATTAGATTCTCGAATGACGTTGGTCGTTGCCCACAAACTAGGGTACCGTGATATTTCTCATTTCACATTTTCAGCAAAAGGGTATTGGGATGAAGTGATTGCCAAACAAATTGCCAATGATCTTGGCTTTAAAAGCTTTTTATTTTCTCTAGAAAATACAGATCATTTGCATGAAAGTTTCGATCAAATATTTGAGATTACTTCTGGGACTGTGATGTCACATTTGATTTCTCATTTGCCTAACTTTTATAAACAACTAGATTTGAAACCGTATGGTTTTTTTCATACAGGACAGGTAGGGGATGCTATTATCGGTAATACCCTTCACGTATTTGAAGAGCATCATAACGCTGGCCCAAAACGAGGTTTTTTTAATGAGAATGATGCATTTATCAATGCTATTTGGGATGAAGAGTGTGCGAAGTACGAAACGTTAGAAGAAACTCAGTTTCAAAATCATGTGTTTAATTTTGCGCTCAATGGTGATTGGGTCACTTCACACACCATAGAAACGCTATCACCATTTTTGAATCAAAATGTCATGGGGTTTTGTTTAGATCTGCCTTTAAAGTATAGGCATCAACATAAGTTATATATGGCTTGGATTAAGAAATACTATCCAGAAACAGGAGCGTATTATTATGAAAAGAAAAAAGCAATCACCTTTAGAAAACGTACCCTACCTATTAAATTATTAAGACGTATCCAACTTAAGTGGGAACACATAAAATTAGCCCGTTTGGGATTGGACAAAAATGCCTCTTCTTTATTGGGAGTAGACCAATTACATGCTTTCTTCGATACACATAAACTAAAGGATGTTATTCTATCAAATCTCGACGAAGTTCCAGAAAAAGAACTTCAAACACGCTTGATGCATATGTGTGACGTTACCAACGTGCATAGCCGCTTTCTTGCATATCATGTTATTCTTACTATCTTGAAGTATAAATCAATCGTTTCTTAATACTCGCCATTTGAAATCCGTTCGCTCTAAACATATTTTACTACAAGGGTTATCACAAGCCAATATGATAGGGCCTTTGTATAGCGGTATTGTAAAGCATTCAGATTTGAAACTGTCTGTGCGTTCTTTTCATTTTAGAGTATTTTCAGAAAAAGACAATCACAAGGAATTATTTAAAGAAATTAGTCCTGCTACGTTTAAGATAAAGTCCAAACAATCTTTTTACAAGCATCTGTTTCTGTTTTTAACGCATAGTTCCCTGTGGTTTATTTATTTCAAATTAAAAAGAAGCAAGGTTGAAAAAAAGTTCATTGCTTATTTAAAAGAAATGTTTGAAGTGTATAAAGACGCTCAATCTTTAAAAGCAATTCCTGAGATAGATTTTTATCATGTTCATTTTTTACGATATACAACCGTGCTGCCATTTCTCTTCATAAAAGATAAACCTGTGTTAATGTCTTTTTGGGGGTCTGACTTACTACGAAATAATGATCCTATTGAAGATATTTACAGGGGATATGCTCTAAAAAATGCGAGTACTATTACCATACAGAATGAACAACTAGCACAGATCGCTAAAGAACGTTTCCCAGTGGTTGCTTCAAAAAAAATAAAGGTGGTGAGGTTTTTGCCAGATGACGATTTCGTGGCAACATTAAAACAATATGCACTCCAAAAGAAAACAACATCTATAGCCGAGTACCATATTATGGTAGGCCATAATGGAAGTAAAGAAAATCAACATATAAAAATACTCGATGCGATTGCTCAGGTAAAAACGGATAAAAAAATCATCATTCACTTACTGTTGTCCTATGCATTGTTAGATGAGTATCATCAAGAACTTTTAGAAGCTATAAAAGGCTATGATTTTGCTATACGGTTACAATATGAGTACTTATCTCAACAAGCTTTATTAGACTACAGAGCACAAATGGATCTTTTGATTTTTGCACCTATTTCTGATGCCATGAGTGGGACTGTGACGGAAGCCTTGTATTTAGGAACAAAGGTAATAGCAGGGAATTGGCTACCTTATAACGTTTATCATTCAATAGATTGCAGTCTTTATTTTTTTGATGCCTTTGATCAATTATCAACTTGTGTAGAGACCTGTATTGCTGAAGAAAACACGTATGATATAAACGTAACACATAAGCAGTTAGAAGCTGCTTTTGGAACCCTGCCAAATGCAAAAAAATGGATAGCTATTATCCATCAATTATAAAAACGATAGTGTAACGTAAAAGTACGTTTTAATACCCATGAGAATTAGATGTCAGTAACTGTATCCATCATAATGCCCACCTATAATAGAGCTTCTTTTTTGGAGGATACCATTGCATCCATACAAAATCAGACGTATACAGATTGGGAGTGTATTATTGTAGATGATGGCTCTACAGATAACAGCCTTGCCTTATTGGAAGGCATACAAAAAGCAGATCTCCGAATTATTGTATTACAACGCCCGAAACATCTCAAAAAAGGCGGAAATACCTGTAGGAATATAGGATTAGATCATGCGCAAGGTACGTTTATTCAGTTTTTTGATAGTGATGATTTGATGAAAGAAGACATGCTGGAAAAAAAGGTACAGTTATTACAAGTAGCACAGTGTGATTATGTCATTTCAAAAACAGAAAGCTTTCAACATCCAAATCCTGAGGATATTATAGATCAACAGACAGCGTATTATACGTTTGATTCTTATGAGATCAATCATGTTCATTATGTAACCCAAAAAATGAATTGGCTTACCCCTGATTTTATGGGGGTCGCAACGCTTTTTGAAAGCTTGCGATTTAATCATAAATTACCTTCTGGTCAAGAGTATAATTTGTTTTCAAAACTGACACTTAAAAGTGAGAAGGGGAAAGTGCTTGATCGTTTTACAACCCTTAGAAGAATGCATGATACATCTATTAGAGCTCTACTCAACAACAACAAAGATCAATTAAAAAAGGACCGAGCCTTATTGTATAAAGAAACCTATGCGGAGCTTAAACATCAAAATGCGCCTTCAGAAAGTTTGCGATTTTTACTAAAGCGTCTATGTGTTATATCCCTAAATGATAAACCTTCCTTTAAAAACGTATTCTTTATACAAAAAGAATTGTCACATTTGTACACCTCTAAAGTAGCATTACAGTATGTATTGTATCAAATAAGTGCTGTGTTGTTCAATAAAGGGTATACATTCAAAAAAAGCGTATTATCATCTCTATGATGTCTATAGTTAGTATTATTATTCCTACGTACAATCGAGCGTCTGTTATTAAAGAGACTTTAGATTCCTTAATGGCACAAAGCTATGCCGCTTGGGAATGTATGATTGTAGATGACGGCTCTACAGATAATACGTTAGAAATCATTGAAAAATTCACTAAGACAGATCCTCGTTTTCAAGTGTATCAACGACCTTTAGACAGCCCCAAAGGTGCTAATGCTTGTCGTAATATCGGTATCGCCAAGAGTAAGGGCGACTATATTATTTTTTTAGATTCTGATGATACCTTAGCCGTAGATTGCCTCAAAAATAGAATCCATGATTTCAATGATTGTAAGGAAATGCAAGGTCTCGTCTTTTCTACAGGGATCATAGATAAGGATACCCAAGAAATAATCCCTTTTACAAAAAAAATCAAAGAAGGCCTGCAAAGTAAGGACTATGCAAAAATGTTACTTTCTTATGATATTCCTTGGCAGATTTCAAACCCTATATGGAAACGAGAAGTCTTTGACCTATATGGCGGTTTTGATGAACAATTAGCAAGATTTCAAGACGTAGACATCCATACAAAATTCATGCTTCATGGAGTTCGCGTAAAAAAAATTGACAAAATAGATTTTTACTACAAACTAGAAGAGGGGTTTAAAAAATATGATGATGATGTATTTATCACCAAAGCCTGTGATGCTATTTTATATTATATAAAAAAGTACATGCAACCCTCAGATGCTTATATTTTGACAGTACAAGAACGTAAAGAACAGCTATCCATCATGTTTCTTAAGACGATTCATAAATTTATATACAATAAAGGAAGGAATGAGCTTTTTAAAAAGTATGCAACATTTGCAAAACAACATTCCCTTCTTTCACGAAGAGAACGAATATTGCTAAATATATTATATACCATAGACAACTATCAATTACTAGATAAAAAAGGGTTTGGTTTTTACAAACTTGAAAAATACGCTAGGACACACTTATTTAATTTCTAACGATACCACTTTATAGACCATATGCTAGAAAATAAACCATCCATTCTATTCTGGGTACATACCTTTCCAAGGTTCTCAGAAACATTTATACGTGATCAAGTATGTCGCGTTATAGATGAAGGGTGTGAGGTGTTTATTTATGGAAAGTCCTTTGTAAGCAATCAAAAAGAAGCATTAAAAGGTTTTGAAAAGTACGATCTTTTTAATCGGTTTGTTTCTCGAAATGCTGTAAGAGCGGGAGAAACTAATACGAATAAATACCTAAATTTTTTAAAAAAGCTATCCTACCTAGTGCGCTCTGGACGCTTTGATTTCAAAAAATACCTAGGATATATCATCAAGAATAAAAAATTAGCGATTCAATCTGTGTGTATTGCACATTTTTGCGCCAAAAACAACATCAGCATTATTCATGCTCATTTTGGGCCCAATGGAGAATTGGCATCTATACTTAAAGAATTAGGGTTTCAAATAAAGATTGTAACCACCTTTCATGGGTATGATGTGAGACTAGGAAAGGAAACTCCATCCATGTACACGGCATTAAAACAATTTGGAGACGCTATTCTATCGATATCACCCTACAACAAGCAACTATTACTAGACATAGGATTTGACCCTCACCGTATCTATGATTTGCCCAATGCGATTCATACAGATTTTTATTGCCCTAGTGTAAAAAAAGAGAAGGATTCAGACATCATAAAAATAATCACAGTCGGCAGACTTGTAGAAGAAAAATCCCTTCATATCGCTATACAAGCGCTTAAAAAGGTACGTGAAAAAGCCCCTCAGTATCCCTTTGCATATACCATCATAGGTGATGGCGAGTTACGCGCGCCCATAGAAAAGTGGATTAGTGAATCAGGTCTTCAGGATATGATTACATTGGCAGGTGCCAAAAACAGTTTGGAAGTACGGGATGCGTTACAAAAAGCAGCCATTTTTATTTTGTCTAGTTCACGAGAAGCATTTCCGACCGTATTAATGGAAGCGCAGGCTACGGGACTTGTGGTGATTACAACAGATGTTGGGAGTGCCTCTAGTATCGCCGTCAACGGAACCATTGTACCCACAAATGATGTCGAAGCAATGACTCAGGCTATAATCACTACTTTTGAAGATAGAGAAAACTGGACAGCTAAAGGGTTGAAAAATAGAGAATATATCGTGTCAAACTTTGATAGTCAAATACTTACAAAAAAATTAATACACATATACAATGAGTAAAACACTCATTTCCATCATCATCCCAGCCTACAACAGAGCGCATCTTATTCAAGAGACGCTCCATACGGTTGTGGCACAAACGAGTCCAGATTGGGAATGCATCGTGGTAGATGACGGTAGTACTGATGATACGGTAAACGTAGTTTCCGCTTTCGCGAAAGCGGACAAAAGAATACACCTATTTCAAAGAGAAAACACCTACGCACCTGGAGGCAACGGAGCACGCCAGATGGGATTAGATCGCGCTAGTTCAGATTGGGTGATGTTCCTAGACTCGGATGATGTATTAGATCAAGAATGCATACAAAACCGACTGACAGCTGTAGAAGAAGCCGTAGCTATGTGTGTGTTTCATACTGCATCCTTTAAAGAACAGCCTGAAGAGAATGGCGTTTATTGGAATATGTTGTACAAAGGCGAAACCCCTAAAGACTATCTCATGCGATTTCTTTACCAAGATATGCCTTGGCATACCACAGGAGTGCTTTGGAACGCAACGTTTTTAAGAAATATAGGCGGGTGGAATCAAGAATTGAGTGCTTGGCAGGACTGGGAACTTCATGTAAGAGCATTGACCTATAATCCCCGTATAAAAGCCCATTTAGGGAAGGGCGATACTTATTACAGGCTAGATGTATCAGACTCCATTGCGACCCGAAAAAAAACGTTGAAATACCTAGAAGCTGTAAAAAAAGCCATCGAATCGATAGAGGGCAAAGTGTTAAACAGCAATACCATAACCGACCCTAAACGGCACCTTCGGTTTTTAATCTATCGTAATTTGATCGCCTATCCTATCAAGTGGAAACTCATGAAATTGCCGTTTCAAATCTTGAAAACTGGCATGCAATTTCAGACAGTCTCTCGGACACGATTTATAAGCGCCTATTGGAAAGAACGCCTATTTGCCATTACACTTTTAAAACGAATTTTAAAGAAGAAATTCAAACTTGACTATTATAAACAGATGTATCCAGAAACCACGTTTTTGAAAAAGCGATTGTAAGCATGCAGTATATAAAACAATTAGATAGTGTAAGAGCGATCGCCGTAATCCTAGTGATTATAAGTCACTGGCTACCCAATAATAATATCTTAAATAGCATCCCGAATGGGCAAATTGGGGTAGATATTTTCTTTGTGTTGAGTGGGTTTCTGATTTCAAAAATATTATTAGATAGCCACGACAAAGCCGTAGCGCTCAATGTATCTGCATGGACGGTGTTAAAGAACTTTTACATACGAAGATCGCTGCGCATTTTCCCTATTTATTACCTCACGATTATAGTAGTCTATTTGATCGCACTATATGCCAATACGCCGATCAAAGACCCATTTGTGTATTATGCGACCTATACATCAAATTTTTATTTCTTTGATCAGCAAAGTTGGAATGTCACCTTACCTCATGTATGGTCGCTTGCGGTAGAAGAACAATATTATTTAATATGGCCCTGGTTGGTTTTATTACTGAATAGGAAATACATACTTCCTATGATTGTATGCTTTATTGCCATAGGCATTGGGAGTCAGTTACTGTTAAGCGGCGTCCGAATGAGTCGAATATTGACGTTTACCTGTTTTGATGCTTTTGGACTCGGATCTTTATTAGCCTGGTATATCACCTACAAAAAAGAGAAAGTACCTCTTTATTTTAAACGATTCTCTATAATTGCCATCATTGTTTTATGCTATTTCATATATAGCTCGACGGTGAAACAATGGGCCGTTTTATCCATACGAACTACAGTATCTATCCTTACACTTTGGCTCATTTGTTATATCTACCTATACCATCAAACAGGGAAGCTTAAAGGAGGATTTATTTTAAATAATAGGCTATTGATTTTTATAGGTAAAATAAGTTACGGGATCTATTTATACCATAATATTATTCCTAGTATGATCACAAAAAAGTATATTGAGGTCTATTTTAACCCGTTATTGCCTGATTTTTTTAGTGTAAAATATAAAATGTTGTTATTGATTGCCGAAAACTCCATACTTGTTCTTGTCATTTCTTGGCTCTCTTTTGTCCTTATAGAAAAACAATTTCTTAAACTAAAAACGAGATTTAGTTACATACCTAAAAACGCATCACAATGAGTTTCATACAAGAAAAAGGAATTTCTGTAGTTATCTGCTTTTACAATAGTAGCGAACGTATCAGTCCTACCATGAAAAGTATTTTTAGTCAGGAAGGACTTTTAGACATTCCTTGGGAATTAATTCTTGTAGACAACGCGAGTACCGATACGAGTGTTGCCTTAGCCCAAAAACTCATAGCCGAAGCCGCATTTCCGAATGCTACAATCGTTAGTGAGGCAAAACCAGGACTCAATTATGCACGAAAAAAAGGGATAGATACCGCTCAGTACGATACCGTCCTTTTTTGTGATGATGACAATTGGTTAAATCCAACATTTGTAGCCCGATCGTATACGTTCTTAAAAGAAAATGACGCCTATGGTGTTGTGGGAGGGAATGGTGTAGAAGCCTGTGAGGTTACTCCTCCTGATTGGTTTGAAAAATTTAAAAGTATCTATGCCATAGGGTGTAGGAGAGATGGAGATGTGACCAATGTTTATGGGGCAGGGATGTGTTTTAGAAAAGCTATTTTTGATGATTTTGAACCCAAAATGACAGACAGAAAAGGAAAGAGTTTATCCTCCGGGGGAGATTCAGAAATGTGTGATTACGCTGTCGCGAAAGGATATAAAATCAGACAACGATGTGACAATACGTTTCAACATTTTATCCCTAAAGACCGACTCACAAAATCATACTTATACCGAATGGCTAGAGGAATGGGACAAACAAAGGCCCAATTAATCCTCATTAAAAAAAATAATTCTAAAATGGCTACCGGTATTTTTTACCGAATGCGATTGGATACAAAAAAACTTTTCACGCAGGTATTTAAATTAGATAGCGTTAGATTTGTTTTTGAATTAAACAGAGTATATTCTTATTGGATCACATTAATTCGTTCCTAAAAGAAAGCCTCGCTGTGTATACAACAAGTATCAGAGACCTATAGCAAAAGAATTCATGAAAAAAGTAGTGTTATTTTCATCATTGTGTAAATCTAAAGAAGTATTAGAAGTCGTACTTCCTTCTTGGTTAGCACTAGATGCTGAGGGAATTCAGTTGGATATCCTTTTGTATGATGATAATAACGAAAATAAGTCCATTACCTTTCTTCAAGAGTTTGAACAAAAACACCCAGAAGTAAACATTCAACGAAATTGGTTACAGGATAATTCGAGCTATAAAAAACATAATTGGAATAAATCCCTTACCGATCGGATTGCAAGCATAAAAAACAAAGCCATTTCGTATGCGCTAGACGAAGGGTATGACTATATTTTTCTTTTAGATGCAGATCTAGTTTTGCATCCTAATCTTTTACAACACTTGATACAGTGTAACAAAGATTTTGTCTTTGAAGTGTTTTGGACGGTTTTTCATGATCAAAACTATGCAAAACCGAATTGCTGGGATATCCATTCTTGGAATTATATCTATCCAGAAACCATATTACAACTCCAAACACCGGGTACGTATAAAGTAGGTGCGGGCGGTGCTTGTACGCTTCTTTCGCGTAAAGTGCTAGAAAAAGGTCTTAGTTTTAAACGTATAGAAAATATGCCATACGCAGGAGAAGATAGGCATATCTGTACTCGGGCCGAAGTATTGGAAATTCCTATTTATATTGACTCCCATTATCCCGCTTTTCATGTGTTTAAGAACGAACAAAGCACCGAAGCAAAGGCTTGGTATGACAAAGGGTGCGATCCTACCTATTTTAATGCGTGGTTAGACGAAAATTGGGAATCTGAGGTCTCTAAACTATTTGAAGAAGCCAAAGTAAGAGTGCCTAAAAATAAAATAGAAAAATATAGATTGGCACTCTACAAAGCAAAACGTGCTTTTATAAACTATCTAAGATATCATTAATATAAATTCAGCCTTAAACTCGATGAGCACTTCATTACGAATATTAGTAGTTGCAGATACACTAGATGTAGATGCGAGTAGTGGTGCAAAAACAAGTTTGGCTTTAGTAGAAAGTTTACTCGCCTGTGGTTATGACCTGAAAATACTCCATTATTCTAGAAAAGAGATTCAGATTAAAAAGGCGACCACCGTTGCCATCAAGGAGAAAAAAACATCCCTTTATTACGTGCTTTCAAAAGCACAACTTTTGATCAAAAGAATCTTCGGCATCGCTTTGCAACCCAAAACAGAAGCCCGTAGAGGTTTTTCATATGCACATACCTATGATGTCGCAAGTATCAAAGAGGCGATCAGTAAAGAAAATCCAGACCAATATGATTGGGTGTTAGCACTCAGTTATGCGGGGAGTTTTAGAGCACACACAGCCCTTACACAACTTCCTCATTGGCACGCGAAGTTTATGGCATATATCCATGACCCGTATCCACAACATTCCTACCCTAGGCCGTATGATTGGGTGGAGCCTGGGCATCAGTTTAAAAGAGATGCTTTTTTGAAAATCTCAGCGAGTGCGAGCTATATGTTGTACCCTAGTCAATACCTGGGCGATTGGATGGAAAGCTATTATCATAATGCCAAAGGAAAAGCCATCACGATCCCGCATCAAATTCCTGATAGGTCCGTAGGAGACCAAACACCAGCATTCTTTGACCCTGCCCGATTTACTATTTTACATGCAGGCTCGATGATGAGCGCCCGAAATCCGATGGCACTTGCCACTGCCTTTTGCGAACTCACTCAAGAACATGAGGATTTCAAAAAAGACGCTAGTCTTATTTTTCTAGGGACCAGATCCGTTTTTCATGAAGCACTAGAAGCGCTCTCCAAAGAACATAATACATTGTATGTACATCCGGATTATATGAATTTTGATAGTGTATTGTCCATGCAGTACAAAGCAGCTATCAATGTGGTCCTAGAAGCAAAAGGCCCTATTAGTCCTTTCCTGCCAGGGAAAGTACCGCATTGCATCAAAGCAAATGCACCGATACTTTTATTGAGTCCTTTCAAGAGTGAGACCAAAAGGATACTTGGGGACGCATACCCCTATTGGTCAGAAATAGACGATGTGTCCTCCATTAAAAACCATCTAAAAGAAATATATACCCACTGGAAATTACATAAAGGTGAAGTATCTTTAGAAGTAGAAGATATCGATGCGTTACACTATTATTTTTCGCCAAAGTATGTCGCAGATCAATTCAATATAGTATCATGAATCTTACTATTGTTATTCCAAATCGTAATAGACATATAGCCACCGTACAACGGACGCTTTCTTCTATTGCCGTACAATTAGGAGAAGAAGTACAGGTGGTCGTGATCGACTACGGAAGTGAGATTAGCTATCAAAAAGAACTCAAAACATACATCAATACCCTAGCGGGGGTAACGTTTGTCAGTTGTCCGATGCAAGGGCAGTTATGGCAAAAAACCAGGGCCATCAATATTGTATTACAGCAATGTGATACTTCTTATTTTATGGTGGCAGATATGGATATGCTCTTTCATCCTGCGTTTGTGACAAAGATTCAAACACACCTTCATCCTGATGAGGTGACCTATTTTAACGTCGGGATCCTTACCGAAGAAGAAACCCAACTCGAGAAACCTTTTGAGGATTATCAAGTGAAGTTTTATACCAATGAAGAAGCGACAGGAATGACCTTGTTTCCAACAGCGATTTTAAAAGAAATCAATGGTTTTGATGAGTTTTACCACGGTTGGGGATCTGAAGACACTGATGTACATGTGCGTTTACGCAATCACGGAATTCCAGTGCATTTCAGTCAAGAGGAATGCTTATTACTACACCAATGGCATCCAAAATTTTACAGATCTAAAGAGAGTACGGCGCCATATCACCCTGCATTAGAGCGTGTGAATTATGAGTATATCATGCTTTCGCGAAAGCATAAAAAAGTAAAAGCCAATCTAGGGAAAGAATGGGGGCTTCTTCCCAATGAAAAAGCATATCAAGCCCTTCAGTCACCGGAGTACACGGTAGAGTGTACAAGTACCTTAGATGCGGTGACGGCGCTTTGTTTTCAGTTGTCAGAAGGCGTTTGGAATGGCGTGTTGGAATGTGTCATACAAATCCATCCTAAAGAAAAAGAACCCAAAACACGTGTCAAAAAATTACTCAAAAAGAGAACGCCATTGTTTATCTCATTAGAAGAAGCAAATGCCAAATTTTTGGAAACTTTGATTAAAAATCATCGGAATACACCCTACACCTATTCCTTTGATCGAACGAAGGGAAAAATTAAGTGTATTATCAATCTGTCATCCTCTTTATGAAAATACTCATGGTCTCTATGAATTCGATTCACTTTCAGCGCTGGACAGAGCAACTGAGAGATAGCGGTCATGAAGTGCATTGGTTTGATATTCGCGGTGGGGGAGAAAATGTATCCTTAGATTTTGTAATACAACACACAAACTGGAAATACCGCTTTAAAAAAGGGCGGTATCTATTCAAAAAAATAAGCCACGCGCTTCCTTTTTTGACAGGGCTTTTTGAACGAAATACAGCCACTATCTTTCAAAAGAAACTCCAAGAAATACAACCCGACGTCGTGCATAGTTTTGCACTATATGTCTCGTGTACGCCTATTTTAAAGGTGATGAAAGCGTCAAAAACCCCATGGATTTATTCTTCTTGGGGCAGTGATTTGTTCTATTTTAAAGACATTCCTAGCTACAGGAAGGATATAGAAAGCGTCTTACCAGAAATTGACTATCTATTTACCGATTGCCACCGAGATCAAACTTTGGCTAAGACCTTAGGGTTTTCGGGCACATCACTTGGTGTTTTTCCTGGCGGAGGTGGTTTTTATTTAAAAGAAACAGCAGCCCATATCAAACCCACAACAGCGCGTACCACCATTTTAGTAAAAGGGTACCAAGGAAGATCCGGCAGAGCCATTCCTGTGCTTAAAGCTCTCAAAAACATAGAAAACCAGTTAGATTCTTATCAAGTCGTTGTGTTTGGATGCAGTCCAGAAACCCTCGACTTTCAGGCGCAAGCACCTAAAGAGTGGGTGTTTCATAAACAAATGTCGCATCATGGGATCTTAAAACTGATGGGTTCATCATTGGTGTATATAGGAAATAGTAACTCAGACGGAATGCCTAATACGCTTCTTGAAGCGATTTGTATGGGTGCATTTCCCATTCAATCCAACCCCGGGAATGCCTCTGCAGAAGTCATCACAGCGGGCACAAACGGTCTCCTGATCGAAGACTGTGAAGCGATTACTGAGATAGAAAAGCAACTCCTGGAAGCTCTCCAAAATCCAACATTGATTGCAACCGCATTTTTACATAATCAAGAACTTAAAAAACAATGGGCACGTGATACGATTCAATCGCAAGTGATCAATGCCTACGAAACCGTTTCTAAAAAATAAAATTTGTATGTTCATCATCGCAGAAATCGCACAAGCACATAATGGCAGCCTACAAAAAGTGTATGACTATATAGATGCACTTGCAGGAACAGGTATTGATGCGATCAAGTTTCAAACCCATATCGCAGAAGCCGAAAGTAGCATCCATGAGCCTTTTCGGGTCAAGTTTTCAGATCAAGATGCCACCCGTTTTGACTATTGGAAACGCATGGAGTTCTCTAAAGAGCAATGGATAGACATCAAAAGCCGTTGCGAAAAAGCAGGACTAGAATTTATGTCGTCGCCTTTTAGCAATGCTGCCGTAGATTTACTCGAAGACATAGGCATACAACGCTATAAAGTGGGGTCGGGAGAAGTCAATAACTTTCTGTTGTTAGAAAAAATTGCGGCTACCCAAAAACCCGTGATTGTTTCTTCAGGCATGAGTTCTTTTGCAGAGTTGGATGAGACCGTACGATTCCTGAAAGACAAGAACGTAGATTTTTCTATTTTACAATGCACGACTAGCTATCCTACAGCACCTGAGCAATACGGACTCAATGTCATTCAAGAATTAAAAGATCGCTATCAAGTACCTATCGGCTATTCTGATCATTCGGCAGATACGGGTACTTGTGTCGCTGCAACGGCGCTAGGTGCTGAGATTTTAGAATTTCATGCGGTATTTTCGCATTCAGATTTTGGACCTGATGCTACATCATCGATTGAAATCAAGGATATTCCTGTCATGGTAAAAAGTGTGCGGAATGTGGCGCTTTCGCGAAAGCATCCCATTGATAAGTCCAATAATAGCCAATATGCCGAATTAAAACGTATTTTTGAAAAATCCTTATCGGTAAACAAAGACCTACCGAAAGGGCACCTACTCAGGTTTGAAGATTTGGAAGCCAAAAAACCCAAAGGGTTTGGTATCGATGCTTCACAATTTGAGTCTGTGATTGGAAAACCCATCACCAAAGCATTAAAAAAGTGGGATTTTTTAACTGAAGAGAGCATTCATGAGTAACCGAAAAGTATGTGTAGTGATCACCGCAAGACCTTCGTATAGTAGGATCAAAACGGCACTACAAGCCATCAAACAACATCCTAATTTAGAATTACAACTAGTGATCGCAGGTGCTGCGTTATTAGGACGTTATGGAAATGCTGTCGATTATATTGAGCAAGACGGATTTGACATCGCCGAGAAGGTATTTATGGTCCTAGAAGGGGAAAATAAAACCGCTATGGCAAAAACCACAGGCCTCGGTGTCATGGAACTTGCCACAGTGTTTTACAAACTACAACCGGATATGGTGGTGACCATTGCTGATCGTTTTGAAACGATTGCGACTTCAATAGCTGCTGCCTATCAAAATATTCCCTTAGTTCATATTCAAGGAGGGGAAGTCACAGGAAATATTGATGAAAAAGTACGCCACGCCAATACCAAATTGGCGGATATCCATTTGGTGGCGAGTGAAAGTGCCAAAACACGGGTACTCAAACTAGGCGAAGAAGAAAGCAAGGTGTATAATACAGGTTGCCCGTCTATAGACATTGCAAAAGAAGTAAAAGATACCCCGGGATTCAGTTTTGATCCTTCCCAAAAATACGGAGGTGTTGGTGCTACGATTCCGAAGCATGCCAACTATCTCGTGGTCATGCAACACCCTGTAACGACCGAGTATGGAGCGGCTAAAAAAGATGTCTTGACCACCCTAGAGGTAATTCACGAATTGGGTATTCCTACCTATTGGTTTTGGCCTAATGTAGATGCAGGATCAGACGGGACGAGTAATGGAATTAGAAGCTTTCGCGAAAGCGTGAACCCAAAAAACATACGTTTCTTTAAAAATATGGAGCCTAACGACTTCCTGGAATTATTGGTGAACTCAAGGTGTTTGATAGGAAATAGTAGTGTGGGGATCAGAGAATGTGCTTATTTAGGTGTGCCTGTGGTGAATATAGGAACTCGCCAACACGGAAGAGATCGCGGTGCCAATGTCATTGATGTAGATTATACCAAAGACGCCATTAGAGACGCGATTAAAAAGCAACTGACAAACGAAGAAATTCCTTCTTCGCCTATTTATGGCAATGGAGAAGCAGGGCAAAAAATCGCTGATATTCTGGCGACGTGTGAATTGTCATATCATAAAACGATTACCTATTAATGAAACCGACATATTAAAATAATGAGTACTATACAATGAAGCGATTATTTTTGATATCAAAGGTTACATGTGACAATTAATTGAAAATAAAATAAACACATGAAAGTTCTAGGCCTCATACCCGCACGCGGTGGTAGCAAAGGAATCCCTGGTAAAAACAAAAAGTTACTCGGCGGACATCCTTTACTACACTATACGATACAAGCGGGACTAGCATCCACACAATTGGAAACCCTTATCTTCTCATCAGAAGATGAGGAGTTGATGACGTTGGCGAGTTCATTGGGGGTTTCAGTGCCTTTTCAACGCCCACAGTCATTGGCAGAAGACCATTCAGGTTCGCTCGGGGTGGTGCAACATGCCTTACAGTTTATGCAATCCCAAGGCAAACACTATGATGCGGTTTGTTTATTACAAGTCACCAATCCTTTTCGAAGTGCGCAGCTGATTGATGAGGCGATTACCGCTTTCGCGAAAGCGGACACAGATTCCCTCGTTTCTGTATTAAAAGTTCCTCATGAGTACAACCCGCATTGGGTATTTGAAGCCGCCGAAGATGGCAAGTTGATGATTGCAACCGGCGAAAAAGAAATTATCAAACGCAGACAAGATTTACCCGATGCGTACATCCGTGATGGGGCGATTTATATTACTAAAAGTGAGGTGCTTTTAGCGCAAAACTCTTTGTACGGCTCCAGCATCAGTTATATCGAATCAGATCCGCAATGGCATGTCAATATTGACACCATGGAAGACTGGAAAAAAGCAGAAGAACTCGTCAAAAAGTTTCAAGGCTAATGTGTGGTATTGTTGGAATCATAGGCCGTAAAGCATCCCAAGACCAACTCGATGCCATGCTCAAAGCACAAGCGCATCGTGGCCCTGATGCTACTGAAAGCTATAGGGAATCCGAAGCTTTTTTAGGACACAACCGACTGGCGATTATTGATTTGTCGCCAGAGGCGAATCAGCCTTTTTTCTCTCAGGACAAGCGGTATGTCATGGTGTTTAATGGCGAAATCTATAACTATATAGAACTCAAAAAAGAGTTAGAACAAACCGTTTCTTTTGAAACCTCTTCTGATACCGAAGTCTTGCTAGCTGCCTATCAAGTATGGGGAGAAGCTTGTCTTTCTAAATTGAATGGTATGTTTTCTTTTGCGATTTGGGATTGTCAAGAACAACATCTTTTTGCCGCCAGAGATCGGTTTGGGGTCAAACCTTTTTATTATACAATACAAGAAGATACTTTTTATTTTGCGTCAGAAATAAAGAGTTTGTTTGCCGCAGGCATTCCTAGAGTTCCTAACGAGTCGGTTTGGGCCTCTTATTTTGCGTATGGAAGTTATGGAATGCCGGATGAGACTTTTTGGGAAGACATACAACAATTACCTGGCGGTCACTTTTTAACATTACAAAACAACCGACCAGCAATCCAAAAGTGGTATGACTTTAAGACCGAAGTCAAAAAATATGAGGTCAACCTTTCTTTTGAGACGGTAAAAATGCGCTATCTCCAATTATTGGATGATAGTATCAAACTTCGTTTCAGAGCCGATGTACCTATTGGTTTTAATGTGAGTGGGGGATTGGATAGTTCGGCGTTATTGGCGTTGGTCAATCGACTGGAAGATGGTGAAAATATTGAAGCGTTTACCTTTTATACGGGAGACGATCGCTATGATGAGTTGCCGTGGGTAGAAGGATTGATTGCGCATACTAAAAATCCGTTGACCAAAGTAAAACTAGATGCCGATGCATTGACGCCGCTTGCTGAGGTCATGGCACTACAGCAGGATGAGCCCTACGGAGGGGTGCCGACGGTTGCGTATGGCGAACTGTTTAAAAAGGCGAGCTCCAAAGGGGTGAAAGTCCTTTTGGATGGTCAAGGCATGGACGAGCAATGGGCAGGGTATGATTATTATACCAAAACATCGGGCAGTGTCATTCAAGGGGTTTCCAAATCTCCTTTTAGAACTTCTGTCCTTTCTGAGGACTTTTTCGTGAAAGCAAAAAAACCAGTATACCCAACGCCTTTTGAGGATCGCGTTTTAGATCTGCAATACCGCGATTTATTTTATACGAAAATTCCACGGGCGCTTCGTTTTAATGACCGAGTGTCTATGCACTACAGCACGGAGTTGCGAGAGCCTTTTTTGGATTATAGATTGGTGGAGTTTGCCTTTGCACAACCCCTAGCGTATAAAATTCACGATGGGATTCAGAAATATGTGTTGCGCTCTATTGTGTCAGAATACTTATCAGATAGCATTACCTATGCCCCAAAACGACCTTTACAAACCCCCCAACGAGAGTGGCTGGCAGAAGATTTGAAAGAATGGGTGGCACAACAACTTGAGGTACTTAAAGACAACGCTTGGTTTGATACGGAAGCATTACAAGAAGAATGGAATCGATATCTCGAAGGGGATCAGGATAGTAGTTTTCATATTTGGCAATGGATCAATACGAGCTTATTAGTATCTTCGCAGCATCACTAATACCCCGCTATGCTTACTGTCAGTAATTATCATTACATAAGAGACAATTTTACCACGCCGTATCCAAGTATCTTTGGTGTAACGCCTACTTTTTTTAAAGCGCAATTACTGGCCATGAAAGAAATAGGAACGTATATCACGCCTCAAGAGGTATTGTCTAATTATGAGGAGGTTGTAAATTCGTCAACAAACTATGTACTCATCACCTTTGATGATGGATTAAAAGAGCAATACCTAAAAGCAAAGCCGATTTTGGATGCGTTAGGAATCCAAGCGTTATTCTTTATCAATACGCTTAATTTCATAGAGAAAGAAGTGACACTTGTTCATAAAATACATTTGCTTCGCTCTCAAATGGCAACCGCTGCTTTTTTTGACATTCTAAAATCATTTGACACCCAAGGAAAGACAGTGCTTTCTGAAAAAGAACGACATCAAGCGATCCTACATTACAATTATGATGATGAAGAGACAGCCTTATTAAAATTCACTTTGAATTTTAAATTATCGCTCCAGGAACAACAGCGTTTGATACAGGCAATTTTTGATACGCATTTTGATAGCGATGCGATTGTAAAAGACTTGTACATGACCGAAGACCAACTCAAGCAATTGGCTGATGTCGGGATGTTGGGGAGCCATACGCATAGTCATTTGCCGCTGGGGTATTTGGATGCAAAAGAGATAGAAAAAGAGTGTATGCTCTCAAAAAACTACTTAGCGGAATTAACCCAGCAGTCCATTCCTTTTGTAAGTTATCCTTACGGTAGTCAAGAAGCCTGTGCCTCTCCTGTGGGGAGCATCGCAAAAAGCATAGGACATTCCGTAGGGTTTACCATGGAACGAGGGATCAATACAGGAAATGAAAACCCATTACTCTTAAAACGTTTTGACTGTAATGATCTACCTTTGGGTAAAAATCAAAAAGCTTTCGATCATGCGTATCGCCTTATTCACAAGTAACCACCTGAGACATACATATATTGCGACGCAGCTAAATAAACAGTTGGATCTTGCGATCATTATCACAGAAGAAAAAAGCAAAAAGATTGAAGATAGTAGTGCGTACAATGCTGAAGATCAGCAGTTATTAGATGCTCATTTTCAAGATAGAGCGGCAGCTGAAGAGGCTTTTTTCGGTGAATATACCCATTTTCCAAAGGAGGTGCCTCATATCGCAATGGCGTTTGGAAAGATCAACAGTCCAGAAACCATAGCTCATTTAGAAGCCCATAAAGTAGATTATATTCTTCTTTTTGGAACGTCTATTATAAAGGATGTCATTTTAGAAAAATATCCGAATAAAGTGATCAATCTTCACTTGGGACTTTCTCCGTATTATAAAGGATCGGGAACTAATTTTTTTCCCATAGTCAATAACGAATTCGCCTGTATAGGCGCTACCATTCATCTAGCGACTCGGAAGGTAGATGCAGGGGGTATTTTACATCAATTACGCCTAGAGGAATTGTATGAAGAAGATACCATCCATACGATAGGAAATCGGCTGATTCAGAAAGCTGGATTGGCGTATCCCGCTATCGTAAAAGGGTTTTTAGAGGGGGGTATTCAACCTGTACAACAAAAAGAAATTGCAGACGCAAAAGAGTATCGAATTAAAGATTTTACACCCGATATGATCCGAAAAGCACATAAAGTGCTCGCAAATCGGGGTATTATGCTATATTTGGAACAATTGCATTCTCATAAAGAAAACAAACCCATTATTACTGCTTTGTATGCCTAAAAAAGTACTTGTATTACTTCCTGATGGCGTAAGCCTACGGAATTTTGCCTATACCTCTTTTTATAAAAAAGGATTAGAAAAAGGGCATGAGGTGGTGTTTTGGAATCATACGCCTTTTGATCTTGATGCCTTAGGATTTCACCAAGTCGTTTTTAAAAAAGAAAAACCACATTGGTTAACCGATATTTTAAAAACCGCTTGTATCCGTATTGAGTTAGATCTTTTTTCAAAACGCGATACCGACCAAGTCTATCAATCGTATAAATTCCCATTGCCTTCGGGTTCTTTAAAAAGCAAGCTTAAAAAAGCACTCATCCGATGGTTTTGTTATACATACGGATCTGAATCTGGATTGCTAAAGATCCGAAAGCGGATGATTGCACAAGAACGGAAAACTGCTTATTACCGTTCGTGTAAAGAGCTATTACAAAAAGAACAACCGGATCTATTGTTTTGTGCGAGTCAGCGATCTGTGATTGCGATCTCACCACTTACGGCAGCACAGGACTTAAACATCCCTACGGCTTCGTATATTTTCTCATGGGATAATGTCCCTAAAGCGACCACGGTAGTGACGTCTGATCATTATTTTGTGTGGAGTGATCATATGAAAAAGGAGTTACTGCATTACCAACGCTATGTACAAGATGCGCAAATTATCGTTACAGGAACGCCTCAATTTGAACCTCACTTTCAAAAAGAAGGGTTGCTCACGCGAGACGTTTTTTATAAACAACACGGGTTAGATATTGAAACAAAGTATATCTGTTTTAGCGGTGATGATATCACCACCTCTCCAAAAGATGAGTTATATCTGAGAGATGTGGCAAGTGCCGTACGATCATTAAACGAGAAAGGGAACGCTTTAGGAATTATTTTTAGACGATGTCCTGTAGATTTTTCAACTCGATATGATGCGGTGATCGAAGAATTTAAAGATGTGATTGTGTTACTTCCACCCCTATGGAATAAAATAGGCGATGGATGGAATACCATATTGCCCACCCGCGAGGACTTGCATTTACAAGTCAATTTAATAGCGCATACAGAACTGGTTGTCAATCTCGCATCCAGTATGGTTTTTGATTACGCCACCGCAGGGAAACCGTGTGCCTATATGAATTACAATTACCTCAATGAAAAAGAAGAGGCACAGAAAGGCGTGTATTTGTATGATTTTGTTCATTTTAGATCCATGCCATCACCCAAGGCAGTGGTGTGGTTAGATCATCCCGATACCATCGCAGCATCATTAGAAACCATGTTACAGGGTGTGCCGGATACGGTGACAGCAGCGCAAGATTGGTTCGGGGTCATTAATAAACAACCCGCTATCGAAGCGCCAAATCGGATTTGGAACGGAATAGAAATGTTACTGTCCTAATGTTTTTTAATTCCATAGAATATCTCATTTTTTTACTGGTATGTTTTATACTATACTGGTTTGTTGTGCAGCGTCATTTAAAACTGCAAAATGCATTTGTACTTGTCATTAGCTATGTTTTTTATGGCTGGTGGGATTGGCGATTTTTATCGTTAATAGCGTTTAGTACACTCGTTGATTATACGGTAGGAATCTACATAGAAAAATCTTCTTCTAGCTCAAGGCGAAAAGCCTTACTGATGGTATCGCTGATTGTCAATTTGGGATTATTAGGTTTTTTTAAATATTGTAATTTCTTTATTGATAGTTGGGTGAGTTTTTCTGCTAATTTTGGCATAGAAGCACATCGTAGTAGTCTTGATATTATATTACCCGTAGGAATCTCGTTTTACACCTTTCAGACGCTTAGTTATACTATAGATGTGTATCGTGGGCGTTTAAAACCCTCTAAAAGCCTTGTCAATTTTGCAGCCTATGTCGCATTTTTTCCGCAACTAGTGGCGGGACCTATAGAGCGTGCGACGAACTTGTTGCCTCAGTTTTCGCGAAAGCGGGTATTTAATGAAAAACAAGCCATTTCAGGAATTAATCTTATTCTTTGGGGATTATTTCAAAAAGTAGTCATTGCAGACAGTTGTGCTACGTATGTAAATACTATTTTTGATCATTATGAAAACTTAAATACAACCAGTCTTTTTCTAGGCGCCTTTTACTTTGCGTTTCAGATTTATGGTGATTTTGCAGGATACTCCAATATCGCTATCGGAACAGCGAGGCTCTTTGGATTTGATTTAATGCGTAATTTCAACTACCCTTATTTTTCAAGAGATATTGCAGAGTTCTGGAGACGATGGCATATTTCCCTTTCTACATGGTTCAGAGATTACCTATACATTCCATTAGGGGGCTCAAGAGGGAATACATGGTTTCAATTACGAAATGTTTTAATCATATTTTTAGTGAGTGGGTTTTGGCATGGCGCTAATTGGACGTTTGTGGTTTGGGGCGGTTTACATGCATTGTTTTTTATCCCTGTGTTATTAATGAACAAAAACCGTAAAAACTTAGATCAAGTGGCATTGGAAAGTGCACTGCCTAGTAGTAAAGAGTTTTTCCAAATGCTTATTACATTTACATTGGTTGTTATTGCTTGGGTATTTTTTAGAGCAGATACTGTTAAGGAAGCTTTTCAATATATCAAACGATTATTTTTAAACCTTGATTTCTCCATTGAATATTTAAATATAGAAAGGTATACGATCGAAATGCTTCTGATTATTTTTATTTTTCTAAGTTTAGAATGGTTTCATAGACATCAAGAGCATCCATTTGTAGGAAGATGGAAATGGGTAAAAATTGTTTTAATCATTGTTATGTTACTTACTTTAGGAGTATATTCTGATCATCAAGATTTTATTTATTTTCAGTTTTAATGAAGAAATTACTGGTATACATACTCATTATTTTTAGTATCACTTTTTGTGTGTCTTATCTCTTTGATATGTATTATACACACGTTTTTGAGACCTCAAAGCCGCGTTCAAAATTACAAATGGCCCTTAAAAATGATACCTTTACTTATGATATCATTTTTATTGGAAACTCACGGGTAGAAAATAATATAGATTGTGAGACAGTCACTAGATTAACAGGGAAGCGTTGTATGAATTTCGGAATTGCTGGGATGTCTAATAAAGATCAATTAGTGCTTCTTCATATTCTTAAGAGTAAGGGAGCAACCTTTGATTATATCTTTATCCAAACGGATGCTACCTATAACAATAAGGGATTAACAAAAGCTTTTAAAGCAGGGTTAATGCCCTATGTCAAACATGAAAGCATACGTCCTTTTTTGGAAGAAGAAGTGAGTTGGGGCGATAAATATATTCCTATGTATCGGTATATTCGAAATGACAAGATTACAGGAATAAGAGAGGTCATTACAACTACTTTTGGGAAAGAAACAAGAATAGATCTCACCAATGGATGGTCGCCAAAAGAGGGGAATTATTTGAAAAATAGTATAGCCAATAAACAGCCAGTTGTCATACATGATAATCCGGAAGTAGACGCGTTAAAAGAGATAGTAGATACAATGGGGGATCAGGTGTTTTGGTTTATAGCGCCCTATTGTTCAGAAAAAAATAATAGATCCATGGTGCCAGAATTAAAAAATAAAATACCAAATTTGATAAACTACATGAATTTTTTTGATGGTAGGGAAGAATACTTCTATAATTGTGGACATTTAAATAGAGAAGGAGCACTACTATTTACAGAGCATATTGTTAACGATCTTTTAATAAAAAACTAGATGCACATAGCTTTCCTTACACCAGAATATCCACATCCACGTACAAAACGTGCAGCGGGTATAGGGACGAGTATTAAAAATCTTGCGGTGGCGCTTTCGCGAAAGCAGATACAAGTATCCGTATTTGTGTATAGTCAGTCTGAAGATGCCGTCATAGAAGACCAAGGCGTTACAGTACATATCATCAAACATAAAAAGTACTCGATAGGCGGTTGGTATTTGTATCGAAAGCATATAAATCGGTATATAAAAAGTGTCGTAAACGAACAACAAATAGATGCATTAGAAGCCCCTGATTGGACAGGGATTACCGCATTTATGAAGTTTAAAATCCCTGTAGTGATACGACTCCATGGGTCAGATACCTATTTCTGTCACTTAGAAGGAAGAACTCAAAAAAAGAAAAATTTTCAATTTGAAAAAAAAGCACTTATAGGCGCAGACCATATCTTATCAGTTAGCACATTTACAGCCCAAAAAACAGCCGAGCTCTTTGGTATAAAGAATGCCATGGAAACCATCCATAACGGAGTAGATGTCACGATGTTTACGCCAGATCATCGTAAAATGATCCCTTTTTCTATTCTTTATTTTGGGAGTGTCATCCGTAAAAAAGGGGTGTTGGCCTTGGCTGAAGCTTTTAATGAGGTGATTGCACACGTCCCTGAAGCGACCTTACAGTGTATTGGGAAGGATGTGGTAGATGCAAAAACGGGGCAGAGCACCATCGCATTATTAAAATCTATTTTAAGTGAAGATGCCTTACAACAAGTAACCTTTACAGCTCAAATTCCTTATAGTGAAGTGGCAGATGAAATTAGAAAGGCGCAAGTAGTATGTCTGCCTAGTTATGCAGAAGCATTCCCGATGACCTGGTTGGAGGGCATGGCATTAGAGAAAGCCATGGTTACCTCAGATATCGGCTGGGCAAAAGAATTGATGGTAGATGGAGAGACAGGATTTACAGCACATCCAGACGATACCCAAAAACTCTCAGAAGCCATTGTACGCTTACTACAAGATCCTGAGCTTTCTAAAACGATGGGTATACAAGCTCGCAAACGTATTTTAACACATTTTACGCAAGATCAAATCGCAGCACAAAATATCAAATACTATAAAAGGATCACCAGTTTATGATTTTTTTATATCACATACACGGTGAGGTACAAGAGGTGGTAGACGATCAGGCAATACCGATCTCTATACAGGAGAAAGCACCTGCTAAAGCCCTTCTTGCCATTGCAGCGCTTTATCCAGATGCTTGGATCGTTTGGTGTCATATAGAAAATAAAAAGAACTTGAATACCCAAGGGCTTCCTGAGGTATTGCATCATAACCGATGTATGGTCAGTTTCGGAAATTCGCAACATCCCTTTTTATCGCCTGCAATGGGGTATATAGAAGACAGTCCGTTTTTGAAAATAAATCCCACAAAAAGATATCCTACTTGGTGTATGAGTAGTGCTGTTGGTGCGATACATGCGAGTGTGGTGTTGGTAGCAGGAAAAGAGATCACAATCACGCGAGGATTTGATTATTTTTTGAATTCGCTTGCGCGAAAAGGGCAATCCAATGGATTACTCTGTTATCACGAACCGTCATTACTCACTACGAAGTATCATCAAGATACTGTGGAGAAAGCAACTTTATTGGTGCAGTATACTTTTGTAAAAGAACATTTTAAATCCTCTTGGCTTTTTTTCTTACTCCTATGTCACCTGCGGTATGATAAAAAAATCCCGCTCGTCGCTTTTATACATGCGTTCTTATTTGTGAGAAAAAAGGAAACCCATATTGCATTGACCTCAATTCCTATCCAGTCTTCAAAAAAGGTACTAGAAACGTTTGATCTCGATGTGATTATTCCTACGCTAGGAAGAAAAACGTATCTCTATGATGTGCTTCAAGATTTTTCTAAGCAGACCTTACTTCCTAAAAAAATTATTATTGTAGAACAAAACCCAGATCCAAACAGCACCTCCGAACTGGATTATATCAGCGCTGAGTCATGGCCTTTTCCTATTGAACATCATTTTATCCATCAGACGGGCGCCTGTAATGCTCGTAATAGGGCATTAGAAAAAACGAGTGCCGATTGGGTGTTTCTTTTTGATGATGATAATAGGTTTGAACCTACGCTTCTAGAAAAAATAGCAGCTGCGATCAAAGAAACAGGATCACAGTGTATCAATATGTCTTATTTACAGAAAGGCGAAATAGAAAAACAAACCACCTATGTCCAATGGGAAACCTTTGGATCAGGATGCTCTGTGGTGCATCGTGACATTATAAAAAAGGCTTCTTTTGATATGGCATTAGAATATGGATATGGAGAAGATGTAGATTTTGGTATACAAATACGCAACCTTGGATACGATGTGATCTATGCCCCACACATACAAATCTTACACCTTAAAGCACCTATAGGCGGTTTTAGAAGCTTGCCTACATTCCCTTGGGATCAAGATCAAATACGTCCAAAACCAGCACCTCAAATCTTATTTCATCGCACAAAAAACACCACAAAAGCACAAGTAAAAGGATATAAATGGAAACTTTTCTTTAAATATTACCGGAATCAGCAGATCAAAAATCCTTTTTCTTATATTTCTTACTTCAAGAAAGCTTGGAAAAATAGCACTCATTGGGCTCAAAAATTACCGTTAGATGCAAAACACTAAATTCAGTTTAATTGTATGTACTTATATGCGACCGGTCGCTTTATGTACCTTACTTGATAGTGTACAGTTGCAGTCAAGATATCCAGATGAAATTTTGATTATCGATGGTTCTACAGATGATGCTACGCAAGACCGCTTTCTTGCCGACCGAGGAGGTGGGCGCGAAAGCGAAAACAACTATAAAAACCTTTCCTATTACAAAGTCCCACCGGAACACAGAGGACTTACAAAACAACGCAATTACGGAATCGAACGAGTAGGAGATACCATGGAGATTGTTTGTTTTCTAGATGATGATATTGTTTTAGAACCTCCGTATTTTGAAGAAATCCTGAAGACGTATCAAGAACATCCAGACGCCTTAGGCGTGGGAGGCTATATCATCAATGGAGTTTCTTGGGAAAAAGTGAATGAACCCTTTACACCCGCCATCAATCAGTTTCATTATGACGGTTATGTGCGCTCAGATGGCTCTCGATTTGTGCTTCGAAAGAGAGTAGGCTTGGATGCTGATACTCCTCCGGGATACCCACCTGATTTTTCACATGGGAGATCGATTAGTTTTTTACCGCCTTCTGGAAACATATACCAAGTAGAGCAACTCATGGGAGGTGTGGCTTCCTATAAAATAGAAGCCTTAAAATCTCAAAAATTTTCTGAATATTTTGAAGGGTATGGTCTGTATGAAGATGCAGACTATACCTTGCGATTATCCAAAAAAGGTCCATTGTATATCAACACCAAAGCACAATTGTACCATCATCATGATCCTGAAGGCCGACCTAATAAATTTAGTTACGGGAAAATGGTTGTACGCAATGGATGGTATATTTGGAGAGTAAAATATCCTAGACCCACGATGAAAGCACGATTAAAATGGAATCTTACGTCAGGATTACTTACATTCATACGCTTTAGTAATAGCATGACAACAAATAAAAAGCAAAGAACCGAAGCGTTTACAGAAGCACTAGGAAGAGTTGTAGGATGGTTTAGTTTATTAGTTAATAAACCAACCATTGAAAATAAATAGATATCGATACGATCGCATGAATTTTCTCATCATTACACATGTACGGCATAAATTCAAAGAGGGTCAATATTTTGGCTACGCTCCGTATGTGAAAGAGATGAATATATGGAATACCCATGTAGATGCTGTTGAAGTTGTAGGCCATAAAATTGAGGCAGAAATTACGGCTATTGATTTACCATACCAAGCAGATGTTTCTTTTACAGAGATTCCTCAGATTTCGCTTACCTCCATAAAAGCGGTTTTAGGAAGCTTTTTTTATAC
The DNA here is from genome assembly GCA_964351845.1 of uncultured Flavobacteriaceae bacterium. Taxonomy (GTDB): domain Bacteria; phylum Bacteroidota; class Bacteroidia; order Flavobacteriales; family Flavobacteriaceae; genus Dokdonia. The sequence continues at coordinate 37,890 of CAYGQJ010000017.1, forward strand.
ACCTATTATTTTCTTTAAAATCATAGGAGCGATCCGTCGCGCCGATCACATTCATTTGCGATGTCCAGGAAATATCGGGCTGATAGGTTGTATTGCACAACTATTTTTCCCTAAGAAGAAAAAAACGGCAAAATATGCAGGTAATTGGGACCCTAATGCAAAACAACCGCGAAGTTATAAATTGCAAAAGTGGATTTTAGGGAATACTTTCTTGACCAAAAATATGCAAGTGCTTGTCTACGGTGATTGGCCAAACCAAACCAAGAATATACGTCCTTTTTTTACAGCAACATATAGAGAGAAACAAATCCCTGAGTTAAGAATTCCGGAGTATGGTTCATCATTTCGGGTGTTATTTGTAGGGAGTCTTGTCCCGGGAAAACGGCCACTTTATGCTTTGGAGTTTATACATGCGTGTACCCAACAAGGAATTGATGTAAGAATTGATTTTTTCGGAGAAGGAAATCAACGCCCTATACTCGAAAAGTTTATTGAAGAACATCAGCTTCAGGAGGTGGCTACATTGCATGGAAATCAGAAAACGGTACGAGTGAAATTGGCCTATAAAGAGGCTCATTTCTTACTGCTTCCTTCTAAGTCAGAGGGATGGCCTAAGGTGGTAGCAGAAGCCATGTTTTGGGGAGCTATTCCATTGGTTACGCCTATTTCTTGCGTTTCTTGGATGTTAGGAGAAGGCAAAAGAGGCATGCTCCTAGATCTAGATGTTGATGCCGATGTGTCCGCTTTCGCGAAAGCGGTAAAAGATCCAATAACATTAGAAAAAATGGCGGTAGCAGGACAAGAGTGGTCACATCAATATACCTTGGATACTTTTGAAAAGTCGATAAAAGAATTGCTATGAGGGTACTGCAATTGATAGACAGTTTAGACCTAGGCGGAGCAGAACGTGTTGCCGTAGAGTATGCAAATATGCTTTCTAAACATATAGAAGGATCCTACCTCTGTGCATCACGTTTTGAAGGAAAACTACGATCAACGATCAATGCTGAGGTTTTATATTATTTTTTAAATAGAAAGCGTACGCTAGACTTTGGTGCATTAAAGCGTCTATGTCAGTACATAAAAAAAGAAAAAATCACCATTATTCATGCGCATAGCACCTCATTTTTTATTGCTACATTAGTAAAAATACAACATCCATCAGTTCGTATTATATGGCATAATCACTCAGGTGCTAGTATACATTTGAGCGGTATTAAAATGAAAGTCCTGCGCTTTTGTTCACGCTATTTTGATGCGATTATCGCTGTAAATGAAGATCTGGTTGTCTGGGCAAAAAAGAAATTGAAAAGTAAGAATGTCATATATCTGCCTAATTTTGTCAACTTTGATAGGGAAGTAATACACCCTCAAGAAACCATAAAGGGAGAAACTGGGAAGCGCATAGTGTGTCTGGCAAATTTGAGAAATCCCAAAGGGCATCTTTTTTTGATTGAGAGTTTTATAGCCGTTCAAAAAGAAGTTCCTGAAGCGACATTGCATCTCATTGGGAAAGATGCTAACGATGCCTACAGCGATGCGGTAAAGGAATTCATACAGCAAAATCAACTAGCGGATCATGTGTTTATCTATGGACAGGTAGCCAATCCTGATGAAATACTAGCACAGTGTGACATTGGTGTTTTAGCGTCCTCCTCAGAGGGATTACCAATGGCTTTACTAGAATATGGAATCGCAAAGCTTGCCGTTGTGGTTACTGATGTAGGATATTGTCCTGAAGTAGTCCAAGATTATGGTACATTTGTTCCCTACGGAGACGTAAAAGCGATGTCTGATGCAATTAAAAAATACCTTATTCAGGAAGAAAAGCGTAGTAAGGATCGTTATTTGTTTAAAGAGCATATTAGAACTAATTATAGTGAGACGCATGTGCGTCATCAAATCATAAACCTGTATAAACAGCGCCTTGAAAATCTTTAAAAATCCATATCTTTTTTTAATCACCCTACACGTGGCGATTGGATTTGGGGTCTATGTATTTAGTCCGCTGGCAAAGTTATATTTTGTAGCCAGCGTGGGCATATTTCTTTTTTACTTATTTAAAAATGGAAATAAAAATAATGAAGCCTTATATGCGGCTGCTTATATTACGGGCGCCGAAGTTTTTTTTAGAATGACAGATGCTTCTCCTATTGCTATTTATGAAGCAGGGAAGTATGGGGTCATAGGATTTATTTTATTAGGTCTCTTTTTTAGTGGAACATCCAGAAAGTCAGGTCCTTATTGGTTGTATTTATTGCTCTTGATTCCTGGTATTGTGTATGCTTCCTCAACACTTGGATATGATACTAATTTTAGAAAAGCGGTAATCTTTAATTTAAGTGGCCCTTTTTGCTTAGGTATTGCTGCTTTGTATTGCGTAGATCGTAAGATTACAAGAAAACAATTACAATATATTATATGGTCACTTTTAATGCCTACAGTAGCGTTGGGTGTCTATTTACTTTTCTATACGCCAGATACTCGTGATATTCTCAGAGGAACAGGATCTAACTTTGCAGCCTCGGGCGGGTTTGGACCTAATCAAGTTTCAACAGCGGTTGGAATAGGAATGTTTTGTCTTGTCGTACAGTTATTCACCAATAGCAAGAATGTGATTATCTTGGCGATTAATTTGGGACTATTATCCATCCTTACGTATCGAGGAATCGTTACTTTTTCAAGGGGAGGTGTACTTACAGCTCTTATTATAAGTGTTGCTTTTATTTTATTTTACTTTAAAGGGGTAAATCTAAAAACCAGAAAACGTATTATAGGCCCTATTTTATTTCTTGTTTTAACAGCATCCTTTACCTATGTTTTAACCTCTGTAAGAACATCAGGACTTATTGATAAAAGATATGCAAATAAAGATGCTGCTGGGCGTGTAAAAGAGGATTTAAGTACGGGTAGAGGAGAACTTATATCGTCAGAGTTAGAGGCGTTCTTTAAGTATCCGTTAACGGGTATAGGTGTTGGAAAGATTAAAGAGTATAGAGAGGAGGCTCAAGGAATTTCTGCAGCATCTCACAATGAATTGAGTAGGATGTTATCAGAACATGGTATCTCTGGACTAATAGCGCTTTTGATTTTAGGGGTTTATCCATTAACTTTTAGACTCACAAATAGGCGTAATTTTTTATTTTACTCAATGCTTGGTTTTTGGTTTTTAACCATCAATCACTCTTCCATGCGTATCGCAGCCCCCGCTTTTATATATGCATTGTGTCTCTTAAATATCGTACATGAAAAGAAAAAAGATCCTATACATAGGAAACGCGTTGTCTCATAAAGGAGCGACAGTGACAAGTGTAGAAACATTAGGCGTTTTTTTGCGAAATGAAGGGTATGATATCATTGTGTCATCTTCATTGCAAAATAAAATTGCGCGAATGATGGACATGATAAAAACGGTTTTTTTTCATCATAGACAGACAAAAACAGTATTAATAGATACCTATAGCACATCTAACTTTTGGTATGCTATCATTATTGGGTATTGCTGCCGGTTTTTAAAATTAGATTACATTCCTATTTTGCGAGGAGGAAACCTTCCATATAGACTTACAAATAATCCCAAAACATGTCATCGGTTTTTTGGGAATGCAACCCATAACATTGTGCCCTCAGCCTACTTGCTTGAAGGTTTTAAACAAGAAGGATACCTTAATTTAAAGTACATTCCCAACACAATAGAAACGACAAAATATCCCTACATTGAGCGCACTGAAATTACCCCGACTCTTCTTTGGGTACGTTCTTTTGCGAGTATTTACAATCCTTTGATGGCGCTTGAGGTATTGCAAGAGTTGCAAAAAAAATACCCAGAAGCCTCTCTTACGATGGTAGGTCCTAAAAAAGATGATAGTTTTGATGAATGTACCGCTTTCGCGAAAGCGCACAACCTCCCTGTAACATTTACTGGAAAATTATCAAAAATGGACTGGATAGCGCTGGGAAAAGAACACGACATCTTTATCAACACCACAGATTTTGATAACACACCTATTAGTGTGATCGAGGCCATGGCATTAGGTTTACCCGTTATTTCTACAGATGTTGGTGGAATCTCTTTTTTAATAAATGACACTATAGATGGGTTATTAACTCCTCCAAAGGAAGTTGCTGAATTTACAAAAAGAGTACATTCTTTATTAGAAACAAGCTCTTTAGTGCATCAACTTAGTAAAAACGGAAGAAAAAAAGCCGAAAGTTTTGATTGGGAGCAAGTCAAAGTCCTCTGGAAGGGGGTGCTTGACTAAAAAATGTAATATATTTACACCAACTAACTTATTTATGGCACTATTACCAGATATTCATTTTGAAATTTCTGAACGAAAAGTCCTTTTACGCATACTGGATATTGTATTTGTGCTAACATGCCTCCAGCTTGTAGGCAATTTCTTTGATTTTGATTATTTCAAAATTAGTCAAGAAAACTGGGTGTGGATCATTGTGCTTGCGGGGTATTTAAATGTTTTTGGAACTGTATTTGAATTGTATAATTTACAACAGGCTTCCAAATTTCAAACGATTCTTAAGAATACCCTTCTTACGGTTTCTGTGACTGTACTGTTTTATATATTAACCCCTTTTTATACGCCTGTACTTCCCGAAAATAGACTTCAGATTATTTACTTCTTTCTAGCAATGACCTTTGGGATATTAGTATGGCGATGGTTGTATATCACACTGATTTCTTCTCCTCGTTTCTATAAAAAAGTGTTGATTGTCGGGGATTCGTTTGATATCAAAACGATTATTAGTAATCTTGAAGGCGCCGATCCTAATTATAAAATCGTAGGCTATATCAATACAGATAGCTCTGAAGCTATCGCAGATATTCCCGAAACGGTTTTTGAATATCCCATTGAAAACTTAACATTTTCTGTCTCAAGAAATGGAATTTCAGAAATTGTTGTAGCAAGTGATTATAGTGATGGTGTTACTAAACCTTTATATCTACAACTAATTAACTTACTGGAATCAGGCTTTCCTATACGGGAATATATGCAGGTATATGAAGAAATCACACAGCGTATTCCTGTACAACACGTAGACAAAGACTTTTATCGCTACTTCCCTTTTAGTAGAAGTAATCAAAATAAATTTTACAAGCTATTTCATAGGTTATTTGATATTTTCATGGCTATTTTAGGAATTGCATTCTTTCTAGCGATTTTTCCATTAATCTTTATCGGTAATCTAATAGGGAATAGAGGACCTATCTTTTATACCCAAAAACGTATAGGGCGTAACGGCTTTGCTTTTAAAATTATAAAGTTGCGCACCATGATCACCGATGCTGAAAAAGACGGTGCTGTCTGGGCACAAAAGAATGATACACGTGTCACTCGTTTTGGTAAATTTTTACGACGTTCACGATTAGATGAAATCCCGCAGTTTTTTAATGTGCTTTTTGGTGAGATGAGTGTGATAGGCCCTAGACCAGAACGTCCCGTTTTTGTAAGAGAGCTCTCAGAGCTTATCCCATTTTATGAAACAAGACATGTTGTAAAACCAGGATTAACAGGTTGGGCACAAGTGATGGGAAGTTATGGAAGCTCTACAGATGATGCGTTGGAAAAATTACAGTACGATTTGTATTATATAAAACACCGTAACTTATTTATGGACTTAAGCATTGTGCTTAAAACCATCAGTACAGTGCTGTTTTATAGAGGACAATAACTTTTGTACCATTTTATCATAAAATGGCATTAGTCGATGACCCTACTTTTCTTTATCATTTTAAGCATATACATATATCGAATGGCTAGGGCTATAAATAGTGGTATGAGCGCATACGCAAATCGCTGAACGCCTACGATCCAATGAAATCCAAGTAAAGCTAGCATAATAACAGAAAGCTTCATGTATGGATAGATCCATTGGGGAGGTGTGGCTTTTCTAATCACAAAACTCGCAATGATATGAAAAGGGAAGGCCCATAATAAATCATAGTTCCATTTTGTAGTGGTGTGCTCTGTACCAAACCATAAAAGAGCTAAAAGAATTCCTATACACCCCGTACAAAATAAAATTAGGGAATCTACAAACCCAAGCGGACGTTCATTTTTACGGTCTTTGTGTGTTTTGTAGAGTAACAATAGGGAAAGGAGGCTTATCACTACAATAGGACTTATGATAAATGATTCTTTATAGGTATTTTCTTCCTCGGGTATATGAAGAGGTTGTGTTTTAGAGACCAATGGTTTTTTTGTGTTTCCATATACAATCATTGAATTTGCAAACGCCTCCATTGTATAATCAGGTAAGAATGCATACTCTTTTTTTGTAGCCAGTCGATCTGTTACAGAGCCTATAGCTACATCCATGCCTAGCATACCCCATGTATTCCAATGTACATTATTACGGATAAGATCTCTATGAGTGAAACCTTCAGGGAAACTGCTGTAATCTATATTTAATTGCCCGTCCATGACACTGGTAAGCGCATCTACAGGACGTGTCGCACAATTATCAAAAAAGAAATCATAGCGATACTCTCTATTTTCATCTTTGGCATTATTCTTTAAAAAATCAAAGTACCGTTTTTTCTCTTGGGTATCTAAGGAAAGTACTTGCTCTTTTACCCATCTGCGTTGGTATTTATAATCTTCAATAAAATCATCAAAAGGGGTCACCCAAAGCGTGTATAAAAGTTTGCCTCTTGCAAACTTTAGATAGAAGTTAGGGGTGTTGAAGTTAAATCTGCCGTAATTAAATACCCAATCTATATTTCGTCTAGGGTCTTTTACACGTATGGCTGTATGACCAAAAGAATCATATAATTCAGGCCCTGGGCCTATCGTAATGAGGCTTATTTGAGCCTCATTAGAAAGCTGTATGGTATTATTTTGAGCTTGAGCCGTGTGTAGTGAAATACAAAAGAAAGCTAAGAGAAAGTAATTTTTTAAAAGGTGCTTCATAACAGCAATAAAGATACTACCCAAAATGAAACAAGCAATACACTATCTCAAAAATGTATGTGCTAAGTACACACCGGTTTTTTAGCATAAAAAAACCGAGTCATAAAGTATGACTCGGTTTAGAATACGTCTCAAATGTTGATTAGGCAGATGGAACAATACGCACGGGTACTATCCATTCTTCTCCCGTTTTTGTAGTACTTAATTTCTTGTAGTTAAGTCTACTTTTGATAAATGCGTCTACATTCTCATTGTTACTTTCTACATTAATAACCACAAGTTCTTTTTTGTCATTCACGGTAAAAGTTACCGTAGCTTCAATATCTTTATTGATCACCATTTCTGGGTTTTTAAGAAGCTCAGCGATTTGAGTGGTTACATCTCCTTTTGGTTCAACATTCTTCTCTGGAGTTGTGTTGTTTGCAGAGACAGTTGTTCCTACGGCAATTAAAATTGCTACCAAATACATTTTTAGATTTTTCATACGATTCGTTTTTAAAGATTAAAAGATTGATTTGCTTAGTAGACGACCCTTTGTGAGGCATTGTTACAAGATCATGTTTCTTTTAACCTATGTTTAACGATCATTAACGTTGGTTAACGATTGGGTACTCGTTGAGGTTACGCTTTCGCGAAAGCGTATAAACAAGACTTTAGAAAAGAATTAAGTGGTAGGAGGTGAGAGAGTTAAAATAAAAAAGCTCTTTTAGCGCATGACGCTAAAAGAGCTTTTATTTTATAGATACAAGGGTTTATGCTAAAACCGCCTGAACTTTATCTGCAGCTTCTTGGAACTCGACAGCACTTTGTACGTCTAGGCCACTGTTGTCTATTAATTCTTTTGCAATATCTGCATTGGTTCCTTGTAAACGTACAATGATAGGTACAGAGATATTCCCCATGTTTTTGTAGGCGTCTACGATACCTTGTGCTACACGATCACAACGTACAATCCCTCCAAATATATTTACAAGGATGGCTTTTACATTAGGATCTTTAAGGATAAGGTCAAATGCGATCTCTACACGTTCTGCATCTGCAGTACCTCCAACATCAAGAAAGTTTGCAGGCTCACCACCTGCTTGCTTGATAAGATCCATTGTTGCCATAGCAAGTCCTGCTCCATTAACCATACATCCTACGTTACCATCTAGGTCTACATAGTTAAGTCCCACAGCTTTTGCTTCTACTTCTACGGCATTTTCTTCACGCTCATCACGTAATGCTGCTAGGTCTTTGTGACGGTAAAGGGCATTTTCATCTAACGTTACTTTAGAATCTACTGCCATGATTTTATCATCACTTGTTTTAAGCACTGGGTTGATTTCAAATAATGAGCTATCGGTTTCTACGTACGCTTTATATAAAGAAGCGACAAATTTTGTCATTTCTTTAAAAGCAGTACCACTCAATCCAAGGTTAAAAGCAATCTTACGTGCTTGGAATGGTAATAATCCTGTTGAAGGGTTTATTTCTTCTGTAAAGATAAGGTGTGGTGTTTCTTCAGCAACCGTTTCTATATCCATACCTCCTTCTGTAGAGTACATGATCATATTACGACCTGTAGCTCTGTTTAAAAGGACAGACATATAGTATTCTTCTGGCTCATTATCTCCAGGGTAGTACACATCTTCTGCGATAAGTACTTGATGAACTTTTTTACCTTCTGCACTTGTTTGTGGTGTCACAAGGTTCATTCCTATGATTTGACCAGCAATTTCTTCTACCTGCTCAAGGCTTTTGGCGAGTTTTACACCTCCACCTTTACCACGACCACCGGCGTGAACTTGCGCTTTTATGACGTGCCAGCCTGTTCCAGTGTCTTCAGTAAGTTTTTTTGCAGCTGCAACAGCTTCTGCAGGAGTCGTGGCAACGATACCTCTTTGGATACGTACGCCAAAACTTGCTAACATTTCTTTTCCTTGATACTCGTGTAGATTCATAATGCCTTTTTATATGGTGCTTTATTTTGCTATGCAAAAATAACAAAAGCGCTACGGGAGCGCAATAGTTTTTGGATTAAAATTGAAGTTATCTTTAAGTATTTGTAGAAAGGGTATAGATTATACAATTTCTGCGCTTAAACCTGCTTGTAAAAGTTTAGAACATCTGGGTTCAAGGTCATCATAATCGCCTGTTTTGACAGTGCATTTTCCTTTGTAATGCACGATTAAAGAGCATTGGTGCGCTTGTTCTTCCGTATGGTCACAGGCACCTATAAGGCAATTAATCACATGATCAAATGTGTTTACTTCATCATTGTAAAGCACAATCTCATGTTGCTTTTGTTCTTCGGTGAGGACGTCTACGTCCTCTTGATATTTTTCTTTTGTACTCATAGGAGTGTACATTTTGAATAGAAATTTACAAAATTTATTGTTTACTACTTAAAAATTGCAGCATATTATACTATAAAAATTTAGGAAGCTCTTTTTTCAAACTTACAGGCAACCCAATTATTACGCTCATAATTACCAACGAAGTAAAGGCCGTTTTCATTGCATTTTTCTGTAATTAATGAGATATCTTCTGTGTAAAAACCACTTAATAATAAAATACCATCAACAGGAAGGCAGTTGGCATAAACAGGAATATCCTGTAGTAAAATGTTTCTATTGATGTTGGCTATGATCACATCGTATTTTTTATCTGTAAGCAGTGAAGCATCCCCTTCAAAGACTGAAATATGTTTACAGTTGTTTCGCTCTGCATTTTCTACGGAGTTGAGGTAGCACCAATTATCAATATCAATGGCATCTATAGGGTGTGCGCCTTTCATCTCTGCAAGAATGGCTAAGACACCTGTCCCACATCCCATATCTAGTGTTTTTTTATCAGTAACATCTAGTTTAAGAAGATGTTTGATCATCATATGTGTGGTTTCGTGATGTCCGGTACCAAATGACATTTTGGGTTCGATGACAATATCATATTCAACGTCTGTTTTTTCATGAAAAGGAGCTCTTACTGCGCAACGCCCATCTACTTCAATCGGATCAAAATTTTTCTCCCATTCTTCATTCCAGTTGACTTGCTCAATTTCTTCGGCTGTATATGAAATTTCAAACGCATCAGATTGTAAAATCTGAATATCATTGAGTAGACTTTCAAAATCTAAAGGCGCATTATTTGGGAAAGCTTCTTCTTTTTGGATGTAGGCGATCACACCTGTTTCTGTTTCTGTAAAACTCTCAAAACCTGCATAGCCTAACTCGGCGATTAAAATTTCGGTAGCAGGGGCAAATGGTTCTACAGTAAACGTGTAGCCTAGATATATGGGTGTCATTCTTTAATTTCTTTGCAGTTATACGAAGCTTCTGGATCAATTTTTAATAAGATTTCTCCATGTTCGTTAGGCAAAAGTACAGTTTCATTTTCAATTAGAATTTCATTTTTTGCAGTAAAATTAACGGATACGCTATCTGTAAATTTTTGGTTCCTGATTTTTAGTTGATACGGCGCATCCAATCTAAATTTCCACCGACTGAAATTTTGGTTTTCAATCATTGTATAGGCTTCTGGCTGAAGCATGTCATAACTCATTTTAACAGCACGTCCTGTATGTAAACTACCCGCGCCATACATTCCTTTAAAAGGTGCATTTGCTTTTATAGCGTCTATGTTTGTAGCACTTAATTTGATCATACTATTAATCTCATCTACCGAAAGACATGGGTTTATAGAAAACATCAATCCTATAGTTCCTGTAACAAGAGGAGCAGCGGGAGATGTTTTTTCTACACGATTATATAAAATGTCTCCTGTTTCTTTAAATGCCCCATATCTAAAAATAAAAGTACCAGGGGCAAGAATATCTACATAAGGATCTAGGTTATTGGTGGATGCAGGGAAAATAAATTGTTCTCCCTCTGGATTATGACCTCTAAAACCTACTGCACGCCCTACATAGTTTTTTAAACCAATCGCATAGGGATTCCCTTTGTTATTTGTGTGCATGGTTTGTGAAGGTTCGTCAAACCGATGTTGTACACTACTTACCGAAATCACATGCTCATACGCTCCTGGGTATCGAGGTATTTTCCCTTGCGTTACCTTAAAAGAAGCATTATGCGGTACTGAGACAATAACAGTTCCATTATCTCTCATTTCATTAATAGCTTCTTGAGCGGTTTCATAATAGCGCGTACTGCCCCAACTACAATTAATCACTTTAGCACCTGCTCTTGATAATTCTAGTAATTGGTTGAGGTATTTAAAATCTCCGTAGGTAGTCGTATAAATACTACATTCAGGGCACACTCCTACAACACCGTACCCGTTGTTGCCACGAGCGGCGGCGGTAGTCGCTACACTCATACCATGTCCTTTTGAATACGAACTTTTTTTAAACATAGTTACTCGACCTTTAAAGTCAGGATCTTCTGGGTCAACCCATCCATCTGAAATGCCGATAATTACCTCTTTGCTTCCTTGGGTATAATACCAAGCTTCTGGAACTCCTAAAAAATCGAGGTAATCTAAATTTACTTGTAATCCTTTATTTTGTCCAATAGTGCTAGTAATACCGTAATCATTGGGTTCATATATTTTAAGGGTTTCTGGGTGTAGGCTTTCGCCAAATTCAAAGATGTCTGATACCTCTTCCAATAAAGATTTTTGAAAGTTAGGATGGTCTGCAATCACAAAATAGGTTCGTTTTAATTTATCACGTTCGGCATATTTGAACCCTTTTCTAAATACTTTAACGTGGTGTTTTTTAAAAAGGGACGCTAATTTTTGATGATTCCCTGTATAAGTAACTAGAGAATCCTCGGTAGTGACAGGAATGTCTATTTCATCTATGGACCGAATGTAAAAACGATCTTCTTGTGCCCATAGAGTAGCACTTGCTAAAAAGCAGCAAAGGATATAGGGTATACTTCTTTTCAAGAGATTATCCTTTTAATGATTCTTGGATTTGTGTAAGTTGCAATTGGAGCGCGTTGTATTGCTCTTGTAGTTTTTCGACCTGATGGTCTTTTTCTATAAGATGTAAGGTGAGTTCTTCTATTTTTTTGAGAAGTAGGGTATTCATCTGTCCTACATCAATTCCATTTTCTAAAACCTCCGCTGTCGACGGAACCTCTGGTAAGTGTCCATGGGTGTTGATGTAGTTTTCTATTTCGCGCAAGCGTACCAACTCATAGCCTTCTAGAAAGACATAATCTGCCCATTCTTTGAGGTCTATTTTTACAGATTTAGCATGGATCTGCCCGTTGACTTCTAGCTTGTCTGTTGGATTTTTTTTACCAATCCCCACATTGCCATCTGGCGTGATAAAAACATTGCTGGTATTGCTTTGATTTTTGAGGAGTGTAACAGCGCCGTCAGCATTTGTAGTTGTTGTGACTTGTTGTGCTTGGCAAGAAAAGGCCATAGCGGCAAATAGGATAAGGAATATATAGGGAACTTTCATAGTATATTGTTATACACCTAAGGTATAAAAATACTATGAAAGTTGTTAGAGGAACTCAATTTTGAGAAGTCTGCAAGACATACTCAATATTGTAAGTTGAACTAATCCCGCTTTTCAGCGGGATCTAGATTTGATATTTTACCCTTTTATGAATACTTAATTTCTTTCTTCTATCTAATTCAAAAGCTCTTTTTAGAAAGCGTTTACAATATCAAAAAAGTCATCTGCCTTAAGAGCAGCACCTCCTATAAGGCCGCCGTCTACGTCAGGTTTTGAGAAAATTTCTTTTGCATTGCCTGGTTTTACAGAACCTCCGTATAAAATTGAGACTTGGTCTGCGGTCGTTTCATCATAAGAAGTGCTTACCGTTTTACGTATAAAGGCATGCATTTCTTGTGCTTGTTCTGGTGAGGCAGTCTCTCCAGTTCCTATCGCCCATACTGGCTCATAGGCAAGTACAATCTGTGGCCATTGTGCAGCAGTAAGATGAAAAATAGCATTTTTTAGCTGGCTTTCTACCACGTCAAAATGCTTTCCATTTTTGCGATCCTCTAGCTCTTCTCCAAAGCAAAAGATCACAGTCATTCCATGAGCTATTGCTGTATTTACTTTTTGAGCGAGGAGTTCATCACTTTCGTGAAAGTAGGCTCTGCGCTCACTATGCCCTAGAATTACGGTGTCAATCCCAACACTCTTAATCATACTAGCTGATATCTCACCTGTGTACGCTCCGCTTTCTGCTTGATGCATGTTTTGAGCGGCTACTTGGATAGGACTATCCTGTAACATGGTTATTGCAGCTTGAAGGTTAATAGATGTGGGCGCTACAATTACGTGCGCATCTCCTGTATTTTTTTTGTCTTTGAGCGAAGCTAGTAAAGCTTGTGTTTCAGAAAGGGTATTATTCATTTTCCAGTTTCCTGCGACAATGTGTTTTCTAGACATATATTTTTTTTTAATGAATCACAAAAATATCAATAAGAATGCTATTCTACCTATAAAATCTCGTAAGAACGTTGTAATACCAATTATAATTGTGAATGTTTCAATCAGATAAACATCCCTTTAGTGATATGTGAATAAAAAAGCGCTTTTGTTTCTTCCATTGCATAAAGTGTAATGCACTGGTTAAATAAGAGATTATGACAAACGTATTTTTGGGTCTAGCCATCCATAAATGAGATCAACAAAGATGTTGATGATCACAAATAACGTAGCAATGACAATCACGGCTCCCATGATAATCGGAAGGTCTAAGGTATTAAGGGCATCTACAATTTCTTTTCCTAGTCCGTTCCATCCAAAAATATACTCTACAAATACCGCCCCTGCAAGCATAGAGGCGAACCAGCCAGATACGGCTGTCACCACGGGATTAAGTGCATTTTTTAATGCATGTTTTTTGATAATTTGATAGGGACTCAAGCCTTTAGCTTTTGCCGTACGTATGTACTCTTGGTTGTATACTTCGAGTAAGGAGTTACGCATTAATTGGATCACGACGGCAAGGGGTCGTATGCCTAAAACAAGTGCTGGGAGTATCAGGTTTTTCCATTGTATCGTGATTTTTTCTCCAAAATCATCCATGGCATACAGGCTTCCTGTCATATTTAAATGCGTGTATTCATGCAATACAAATCCAAAGAGCCATGCAAAAAGAATAGCACTAAAAAAACTAGGAACACTCATGCCTAGTGTACTTATAATTTGAATGGTTTTATCTACCCATGTATCTCGCATTTGTGCCGAGATAATCCCAAAGAAAATCCCTAAAATAATGGCAATAGTAATCGCACTCACAGCGAGTACAAAGGTATTGGGTAGGGTTTCTCCTATCACGTCTGTGACGCGTTTTCCTGTCTTTTGAAAACTCTCTCTTAAATACGGAGGTTTTATGGCAATTGTTGTTTTGGCGATCGTTACTAAGGGAGTAGCGTGGTACTTTCCGGGCGTTAAGTAGGTGTAGTTATTGGGTTCACTTGCGTGAAAAGAAATAGGAGAGAGGTCGTTGAGGTAATATAGATATTGCTTAAAAACAGGTTGGTCAAAACCATATTTGGCTCTCACAATCGCTAACTGTTCTGGGTCTTCATTTTGATCGAGCATCATACGGGCAGGGTCGCCAGGTAATACATTGAATAAAAAGAAGATCACAGTCACCACTCCAATAAGTGTTCCTATGGCATATCCTATTTTTTTTATGATGTATGAGATCATGGAGTGTTTTGGATGGATGCTATTCGTAGGGCTTCGGCTTCTTCAAGGCTAAGATTGTTATATTCAAAATCCTCCCCAAACAGCTCTTTTGCGTAGGCCTCAATTGTCGTGTCAAAACCAGCATTTTCTCTACGTTTATTCACTTCTTCAGGATTATCTATAGGCCAAATAAAAGGTGTTCCATTATTATAGGTCATTCCTTGAGTGCCATAAACTTGAGGTTTTCCTTCTCCCATGAGATATCGGTCTTCCATCATGGCAACGAGTCTAAAAGGAAGCTCGCCTGCTTTTCCTGCCTTTTTCATAAGATCGAGGTATTCAGGAATTTTATTAGAATGTTGAATCACATACCAAGCGGCTGTATTGGTGGGCGTACCAACCAAAGTTTTACCAGGATATCCTCTTGTATTTAAGATGTATTCTATTTTTCTTAGATTACTCGTGTCTAATGCAATTTGACGCTCCCATAAATTTCCTGAGTAATCTTCTACGCCAAGTCCCATAGATTCGCCTAGGGCTTTTCGCTCAGGCCCTTCAGGGACTTGCATCAATTTACGATATTTCTGATCTAAAATGGCAATACTGTCTAGTTGAAATTTTAAACTAAAATCCAAATGTGGTTGTGCGGTAGGTAATGTGTTTAAAACAAGATCATCAGCATCATTGTAATGTAATTTTTGAAGAATCGTCCCTTTGTCTAAACTCACAATCCCAGGGCTTGCGCGCACAATGGTTTTTAGTGTGGTCTCATCTGTGTAATAAAACTCAAATGGCAATTTATAATCTCTCACAAATTTTTCGTGCACGCCAGCACTTGATGAGGTAAGGCCTATCACTTTATAGCCTTTACGGATGGCCTCTTCGGTGATTTTTTTTATGTTGGCATACCCTTCTCGCTCTGTTTTGTCAATATTATAGGCTACAATAACAATAAGGTTTTCTTTTTCCATAAATGTAGTCGTAAAATTATCATCTCCTTTTTCTATGGTAAAATCGTGTACAGGTGGGATATATCCTTCTTGTATTTGTTCTGTTTCATAGCTTATAAATTCTCCTTCTACTTGCGGGTATCCACCTGAAGTTGTAATAATTTTTTCTTCCCCATTGATGTTAAATTTCCAGTGATAGTCAAAAACAGCTTCTGGGGCTCCTTCTGGAATTTTCATATTCTCAGCAATATTTGATCCTACCTTATAAGCTCTAAAATCTAACCACGGTAAATGCATCAATACATAATAGCCAAAACACATACAAGCTGCAAACGACAGAAACATGATACTGTTTTGTGCGATGGTATTTTTAAAGATAGGCTGGATGTGTTTTTGAAATGCAAATAAGAATAAAATGAGTACTAAAAGGATCACATCTTTTATAAAGGATTCCCAAGGGACTAATGGGATAGCATCTCCAAAACATCCGCAGTCTGTAACTTTATTGAAATACGCAGAGTAAAACGTGAGAAATGTGAAAAATAATATCATGGCGAGCAAAAGCCATAAAGTCAATTTTTTACGATATCCAATGAGCAATGCGATTCCTAGCAATACTTCTACAATTACCAAAATGATGGAAATCAGCAACGCATACGGAGATAAGAATTCTAGGTTTAATACTTCAGGGGCAAAATATTCCTGAAGTTTGTAAGAAAAGCCTAAAGGATCATTCAGTTTTATAAATCCACTAAATATAAAGAGGGCTCCAACTAAAAAGCGTGCAATGTGTACAAGTGTTTTCATTCTTTAGTATGGTTTTATACGCTTTCGCGAAAGCGGACTATTGCTTACTATTATTTTTATGCTTCTAAATGGATCAATGCAAATACCGCATAATTGATCATATCTTGGTAATTGGCATCAATTCCTTCTGAAACTAAGGTCTTGCCTTTGTTGTCTTCTATTTGTTTGACACGTAGTAGTTTTTGAAGAATAAGATCGGTAAGCGAACTCACTCTCATGTCTCTCCAAGCCTCGCCGTAGTCATGGTTTTTGTCTTCCATGAGGGATTTTGTAATCGCTACTTTTTGGTCATAGGCTTTGGTCGCTTCATCCAGATCGAGGTCAGGTTGCTCTACAACGCCTAATTCTAACTGTATTAATGCCATTACAGAATAATTGATAATACCGATGAACTCAGAGACTTGTCCTTCATCTACTTTTTGAACTTCGTTTTGCTGTAAGCCACGGATACGTTGTGCTTTAATAAAAATTTGATCGGTAAGGGAAGGAAGTCGTAAGATTCGCCACGCACTTCCGTAATCTTTCATTTTATTGATATAAAGGTTTCGACATTTTGTAATGACGTTGTCGTATTGTGTGGAAGTCGTACTCATAAACGGGTCTAGAATTTGCGTAAATTTCGCTTAAAATTCGTAATATAAAAAATGGGGTTGTAAGTTTGTTTAAAACAAGTACTTTCTATCCAGCTTTGGTTTGTAGTAAAAGTACGTATTGTGTGTGGATATATGTATATAAATTGTAAAGGAACCCTCATTGATTTGTCAACACCCAAGGTAATGGGTATTGTCAATCTTACGCCTGATTCTTTTTATGATGGCGGGAAATATAAAGAAGTGGCTGCTGTGATTTCACAAGTAGGAGCGATGCTGGAGGAAGGAGCTACCTTTATAGATATGGGCGCCTATAGTTCTCGTCCTGGTGCAACAGATATTTCGATACAAGAAGAAGAGCGTCGTTTACTACCTATTATAGAGGAGATCGTAAAACAATTTCCTGAAATCCTCATTTCTGTAGATACGTTTAGATCAAGTGTTGCTCAAAAAGCGATAGAAGCAGGTGCTTGTATGGTAAATGATATCAGTGCTGGTAGATTGGATGAAAACATGATGAAGGTCGTGGGGGCGTTGCAAGTTCCTTATGTAATGATGCATATGAAGGGTACACCACAAACCATGAAAAGTTTAATTACGTATGATGATTTGTTAAAAGAGATCTGTTTCTATTTTAGTGAACAACTAGCGCTTGCTAGGGCTCATAAGATTAATGACCTTATTATTGATCCAGGTTTTGGATTTGCAAAGACGATAGCGCAGAATTATACGCTGCTTAGAGAGCTTGATTTTTTTAAACATTTGGACGTGCCTTTACTCACGGGATTATCCCGCAAATCAATGATTTATAAAACTTTAAATGGCACTGCGGCTACAGCATTAAATGGTACTACAGCTTTGAATATGATTGCTTTACAGAATGGAGCCAGTATTTTAAGAGTACATGATGTAAAAGAAGCTGTAGAGTGTGTTCAATTACACAAAGCGCTTCTATAATTGTATCTCCATCCGCTTTAAGTATTTTAAAGGACGTATACCATTTCTCTTTTTTAAACGTTTGGGAGTACAAAGCGGTGATATTTTAACAGAATTTTGACAAAAAATCCCTATTTTTCGCCCTCACAAACCTATTTATGATGAAAATCCTACACAGTATACCTCTGTTTTGCCTATTAATTTTAGGGCTTTCTAATCTTCAAGCGCAAGAAAAAGAGAAAATAAATATTCAAGCCGACAAAATTGAAGGATATATAAATGAAGCCTACGCTACTCAAAATGTATTGATTAAAGAGAGTCGGCCAAACGTACATAAAGGATTAACTGAACTTTTAAGTAAAAGAGTATATTTTTTAAAATCCAATAGGGTTATTGAAAATGTAGCGTTAATTTCTTCTCAACCTCTTTTCAAGAAGTATAATCAAGATATTCAAAACTACACGGTATTCAATCCTTCTTCTTTTAATCCATTAAGGTATAATTTGCCATTTTGGAGCGTGTCAGCAACCATGTATAGATTAGATGGGACAGATTATTATCTTATCATTGAAGGTCAGAATTTTAACCCTAAAAACTAAAATAATGCATAAATATATACTCTCAATTGTTATGTTTTTGGGGATAACGGGTATTTCTGTTGCTCAAAATATTTCGATGCAAAATGGAACATTTACACAATGTTCTGGAATTCTATTTGATTCAGGTGGTGCTGGTGGTGATTATGGAAATAATGAAAATTTCACATTAACATTATGTCCCGTAAACCCTGGAGAAGCTATCCGTCTTGATTTCACTGAATTTCTTACTGAAAACGGCGTAGATTTTTTGGAAGTTTTTAATGGCGATAGTACAGCAGCCGTTTCTTTTGGAATGATTTCTGGAGGCTTTGGAGCATTTACGGCACAAGCTACAGATGCGAATCCTTCTGGTTGTTTAACATTTCAATTTACCTCAGATGGCGCAAATACTGAAAGCGGTTTTGCAGCTACTATTTCTTGTACAGCTCCATGCCAAACGATTGTGGCAGATATAAATTCATCTATTGCACCCGATCCGGATGATATTATTCGTATTTGTCAAGGTGATACTATTGATTATACAGGAGTAGGGACTTTTTCGCAATCTGATGCTGGGGCGATCTATGATTGGGATTTAGGAAATGGCGACACACCCACTGCTCAAAATGTAACTGCTACCTATACAGATGCAGGGGTATATATCGTAAGATTGGTCATTACAGATCCTAATGACTGTTCAAATACCATTGCAGAAGAGCAAATTGTTCAGGTATCAACCACACCTGATTTTACAGGAACTTCTTCATTAGTAGATACTATTTGCCCTGGAGAAACGACGGTCTTAACGGGAATAGTTTCACCTACTGCTTTTAATGATTTTTGTACACCACCCATTGCAGATATAACAGAATTACCAGACGGAAGTGGTATAAGTTATGAAACTGCAATTCCAGTGGCTTGTTTTGAGCCAGGAACCACATTGACTGATGGAGATTTGATATCACAGGTGTGTATTGTCATGGAACACTCTTTTCTTGGTGATTTAGATATTGATTTAATTAGCCCCAACGGGACGGTCATAAGACTTCAGGATCAAGCGGGGGGAGGCACGTATTTAGGTGCTCCCAATGATGATCCTTCTACAATGCCAGGAACAGGATTTGAATATTGTTTTACACCGGTGGCTACCTTGCTTTTAGATCAGGGTCCAACAGTAATTGCAGGAAACCCTGCAGGTAATTCAATACAAGCTGGGGATTATCGCCCTTTTGAAGATTTTGATGGGTTTATAGGAACTCCTTTAAACGGTGATTGGACCATACGTATAACAGATAACTTGTTTTTTGATGATGGTTATATTTTTAGTTGGTTTTTAACATTTGATGACTCGATAACTCCTGTTGAGTTTTCATTTACACCAACAATAGATTCTGAACAATGGGTTTCAGATCCTACAATTATAGCAACTAATGGGAATGAAATTACGGTACAACCCAATGCTACAGGAGTATTCTGTTATGATTATCAAGCCATAGATAATTTTGGATGCGTTTACACAGAACAAGTTTGTATTAATGTAGTTGATGATGTAAGTTGTCCAGCAGATCCTTGTGAAGTAGTAGCTTTTGCTGAAGATTTTGGGACAGGTACAGGGCGTGTTGATAGCCCATTTGCGTTATATAACTTTAATGCAGCCACCGAATTAAGTAGTGGAGAATACGCAATTACAAATAATTCTACAGGATTAAATCCTGGATGGCATCAAGGCATGCAAGATAATACACCTGGTGATGTAAATGGTAGAGCTCTTTTTGTAGATGGCGAGACTTTCACAAATGAAGTCTATAGAAGGCCCATTACATTAGAACCTAATGTAGATTACATTTTTAATGCATCAGTTACAACACTATACGATATAGATACTGGAATATGTACTAATAATGGAGATCCAGCGAATATCATATTTAGATTCGAAGATACAGCAGGAGCCACTATTGCTGAGGTTATTACGGGTGATATTGTAAATGAATCGAATCCCAATTGGAATTTATTTTTCTTAGATTTTAATTCATTAGCAAACACAGACGTAGAACTTGTTATTATCAATAATTCTACAGGAAATTGTGGTAATGATTTTGTCATAGACGATATTTCAATTGCTTTTATAAGTGATCCTCCAACATTGGAGATCCCAGAAGATCTTGAAGCTTGTGACATTGGGGACGATGATACAGAGATTTTTGATTTAACAACTCAAATTCCAGCTATTCTGAACGGGCAGGATCCAGTAGATTTTAATATTTCTTTTCATACCGATCCAATTGAAGCCGATGATAATGACAATCCTATTGTAACTCCTACGGCCTATCCTAATACATCAGATCCAGAAACAATTTATGTGAGGGTCAGTTTTGTTGGCGCTGATGAATGTTTTAGTGTTGTTCCTTTTGACCTCACATTGATAGATCTTCCTGAAGCTGTTACTCCAGATAACATTAATGTTTGTGATAATGATGCAGACGGTAGTGATACGAATGGTTTTGTTCAGTTTGATTTGACTACAAATACTTTAGAAATACTTAACGGACAAGATCCAATGCAATTTACAGTGACATTTCATACGTCACTTGCTGGTGCTAACGATGGAGTTGTAGATTTAATTGCAACCCCTGATACCTATACAAATGGTGTCGCAAATCAAGAGGAAATTTTTGTTCGCGTAGAAAATAACATATCTGCAGATTGTTTTTCTACTACAAGCTTTTTTGTGATAGTTAATCCACTACCTGTGCTTATAAATCCAGCGCCTTTATTAACACAGTGTGATGATGATACCGATGGATTCTCTGTTTTCAACCTAACGGAAGCAGAGTCATTGATTTCTGCCGATTTTCCAAATGAGACCTTTCAATACTTTGATTCTTTTGGCAATCCAATTGCAGATCCTATTGCCTACACTAATAGTATTGTTAATAACGAAACCTTAGATGTCATTGTAACTACGGTAAATGGATGTTCACGTCCTGCACAGTTATTATTAGAGGTGGATACTTCTCAGATTCCTGCAAACTTTTTAGTAGAGTTTTCAGAATGTGATACCGATAGTGATGGGGTGACTATATTTGATTTTGTAACCGCGACTCCTCAAATATTAGCTTTATTCCCAGCAGGACAATTACTAACGGTTACCTATTATGAAACACTTCAAGAAGCATTAACAGAAGTAAATCCAATTACGAACATCTCTAATTACACGAATAACATAGCCCTTACGGATGTTAATGGTGTTCAAGGTATTTATGTTCGTGTCGATGGTGATACGGCTAACGATTGTATCGGTCTAGGCATTCACGTACAACTGACGGTACTTCCAAACCCAGTATTAAATACAGATGTTTCTGATTTTACAGAATGTAGCGATGATGGAATCTTAGGTATTTTTGATTTGACCTCGAAAGATGCGGAAATTACAGGTGGAAATCCGGATTATGCAGTGAGCTATTATGCTTCTGCTGCCGATTATAATGCAACGCCACCGATAGCAATTCCAAACCCTACCTTATATCCAAGCGTAAGTGAGCCACAAACTATTTTTTATAGTGCTGTCAATACCATTACAGGTTGTGTGACTTTTGATGAGGCGAATTTATCTTTTCAATTGTTTGTCAACGAAAATCCAGCCTCGGCGCCTCCCACAGATTTATTGGTATGTGATGAAGA
>CAYGQJ010000018.1:0-21619 GCA_964351845.1 uncultured Flavobacteriaceae bacterium
TTCAACTTCAACTTCATCTTCGGTTTCGATTTCAACTACACAATATATTATTCAACTTATAAATGTTTCAATATGTTTTGAAAGTTTAAAAATATTTGTATCTTTGAACTATGAAATTAATAGAAGCAAAATCAAAATTTATTCAAACATGGGGAGCCTTAGGTTCTCAATGGGGTATCAACAAAACCATGGCACAAATACACGCGTTGCTTATGATCTCTCCCGAAGCTTTAAGTATGGAGGATATCATGGAAGAGCTTCAGATTTCCAGAGGAAATACAAGTATGAACTTACGTTCGCTCATGGAATGGGGTATTGTATTTAAAGAATATAAGCCTGGAGAACGCAAGGAGTTTTTCTCTGCCGAAGGCAACATCGATGAGCTCGCAAGAAAAATAGCAAAAGAACGAAGCCGAAGAGAAATCAAACCAACCCTGCGTGTTTTAAAAGACATTAGTGCCATAGACGGAGAGGAATCAACCAAAGCAGCTCATTTTAAAGCAAAGACAGAAGAACTTTATGATTTTGTCTCTAGAGCCGATACGATGTTAGAAAAAATAATTGACCAAAAAGAAAACTGGATTACAAAAACAATTTTAAAACTAATGAGGTAATACCTATTTGCATCTAAGAATAGCCTCTATTTTTTTATTCATAAGTTTCAATATTTTCTGAAACTTTAAAACGTTCTGATTATGAAAACTATTAAATACACAAACATCTTTCTACTCGTACTGACGATTTTATCAGGAATATCAGGTCTTATTAACAATGGATTTTGGATGATGACCTTGTTATTAGTATTCATCATTGGAGCCTTTCAAGGGATTACAGGGTGTATCCTTTTTCTCTTACATCCTAAGAGTATTCGCTTTCAATTATATATAGGGGGCCTTGTGTTGTTTTTACTCAGTTGCTACCTCCCAATTCCAAAGCTGTGGATGGTTTTGCCTATCCCACTTTTAATGTACTTCACGTTTATGATTCATACGGTGCATCAAGGAAATCATGAATACACAACCTATAAAACCATATCATGATGACTATTCATATTCCCAATTGGCTGATTATCCTAGGAGGATGTGGCCAGATATTCACCGCACTTATTTATCCGTATATCCGCCATAAGGTCTTTGACTGGTATAGAGATATAAAACAGCTGAAACCGCTTAATCAAGAAATCGTAAAGACGTACGGGCGTTATATTCAAGGGCTTAATTTTTCTTTTGGACTCATTGCGCTTTTATTGACTGAAGATCTCAAAAACCAAACGTCCCTAGCCTTGGCAATCACGGGATTAATTGGCGCATACTGGGTAGGTAAAGTAATCACTCAAATAGCCTATTATCCGATGTATCAAATCCCGCAAAAGCCATTATTTAAGGTAGGGAGCTATTTCATGAACACCCTTTTTGTACTCTTTGCTACAGTATTTACTGCTTTATTCATACACAATCTTATAGGAATCTTGTAAAACAATTACGATGAACACAACCCTATCACATACCACACATACTGATCTTAAAAAGACCCATGCAACCTCTAAAGAAATAAAAACCTTTTATGATGAGGCTACAGAGGATTATACCTTTTGGAGTCAGGATTTTAATATGCATTTTGGATACTTCTCTGTCGGAAAAACAAATCTATTTCGTCGAGATACCATGCTGAATGAAATGAATACGCAGGTCCTAAAAAGACTGCGTCTTTCTTCTTCAAAACAATTCGTAGCCGATTTAGGGTGTGGTATGGGAGGTACTATGCGTCACTTCTTGCAAAACCATCCTTTACTATCTATGATAGGAGTGACACTTTCTGATTTTCAAGTAAAAGAAGGAAATACCCTATTAAAAAAGTTTCCTGCGGTGATTGTGAAAGAAGATTTTAGAAATACATCCATACCATCAAATAGTGTTGATGGCGCTATCGCGATAGAAAGTTTTTGTCATAGTGGCCATAGTAAAGATACGCTCAAAGAGGCTTACAGAATACTACGATCTGGCAAACGATTGGTTATAGGAGATGCTTTATTAAAAAAGTCACCCGATCAATTATGCTTTGGTAGCTCTTACAGTTATAGAAAACTTTGTGAAAAATGGAGTTTAGAAGGACTTGGAGAGATAGCGAAAGTCAAAAAAGACTTAGAAGAAATAGGGTTCTCAAAAGTTACCGTTGAAGACATATCGTTTCGCGTAGCACCTTCTGTATTTCACGTTCCCTTTGCGATTCCTTTATTTCTTTTAAAAAAACTACTCAAGAGAGAACCTATCAAAAAGCAAAGCTGGGACAATTTAAAAGCTTCCTTTTATGCGTTGACTTCTGGATTACACATGAAAGACTTTGGATATTACCTCATCACTGCAGAAAAATAATATGATTATGAAATTAATTTATGAAACAAATAAATGGTGGATTATTACTACACTCGTTTTATACCTCACTTTTTGGGGAGGTATACTATTTCAGATATTACTTGGTCTGATACAGTTAGTATCATACATTATTTATATTTCAAATTGGTCTAAAGTAAAACCATCCCTAAAAAAGCCACTCACAATTTATGGCATCATCACTTCGCTTCTTTTAGTGTTTTTATTTTCGGGAATTAATGAATCGATATTTATTGTCTGGGGGATCTCTGGGATAATGGCTTTTTACTTTTTATATCTATCATATCAACAAGATATATTCATTCATTATGAATTATAACATCAGCACATACCTTATCTATGGATGTATTATGATTTTTATCATCTATAAAATCGGACTGATATGCTACCGCAACGGGAACATCTTTGTCTTGCATCTTATGCCTAACAATGCACAGTTATGCCTGTATATCAATAATATCTTATTAACCGGGTACTACTTAGTTAATATAGGATACGCCATTTATAGCATTTCTACATGGACAACGGTAAGAAATCCGCATAATATCATAGATACCATTGCCACACATACAGGAAGTATCATACTCATCCTAGCAGCATTGCATTATATGAATATTATTGTATTACAACTCTTTTTCAAATCTCAAAAACAACACGTATAAACATCTATTATTATGGAAACTTCAAAAATTATTATCGGTTATCTTATTTATTTACCAGTTATTATTTTACTCACTTTTTTTGTGTCAAAAACTTTATTTAAAAATGGACGCATTTTTATGATTGAAATTTTCAAAGGACGCGAAGAAATAGCACTTTCTACCAACCGTCTCTTTGAAGTAGGTTTTTATTTACTCAATATCGGATTTGGACTTTCTATTTTAAAAATCCCTAGCTATCATTTTAACGAAACCTATCAAGGACTCATAGAAGTATTGAGTACAAAAATTGGCGGTTTTTCTATCTACTTAGGCATCATGTTATTCTTAAACTTATTCCTATTTTTGAGAGGTCGTAAAAAATCAAAATCTACGAGTATGCAACGAGTTCAAGGACCAACCATAACGCAATAAACTATGAGTAAATTAATCATTGCAGGAGGTACTGGCTTTTTAGGAACGGTCATTACATCGTATTTTAAAGATGCTTTTGACGAGATTGTTTTGCTTTCGCGCCTGCCTGCCGACAGGCAGGAAAGCATTAATAATGATAATTGTAGAACGGTAATCTGGGATGCTAAAACCATAGGCCCATGGGCATCTGAATTGGAGGGCGCAAATGTGCTCATCAACATGGCAGGCAGGTCTGTAGATTGTCGCTATAACTCCAAAAACAAAGCGCTGATTTTAAACTCTCGTGTAGATAGCACCAAGGTATTAGGAGAAGCCATTAGGTTGTGTAAGAATCCGCCAAGCATATGGCTCAACTCCTCTACAGCTACCATTTATAGGCACTCCCTAGACAAAGAAATGGATGAAGAAACGGGCGAAATTGGCGCAGGGTTTTCGGTGAGTGTTGCCAAAGCATGGGAAAAGGCATTCTTTGAATCAGAAACACCTCACACACGAAAAGTGGCGTTACGCACCGCCATTGTATTAGGCAAGGATGGAGGCGCATTACAACCCATGATCAACATCACCAAATTAGGATTGGGCGGAAAACAAGGATCGGGTCATCAAAAATTCAGTTGGATTCATGAAGATGATTTTGTGCAAATCATTGATTTTTGCATCAAAAACAACACCATAAGCGGGGCTATAAACGTGGCATCACCTCATCCGTCTGATAATAAAACGGTCATGCGATTATTGCGTAAAACGCTCAATATTCCCATTGGAATTCCATCTAATAAGACGTTACTAAAAATAGGAGCATTTCTAATCAATACAGAAACGGAGTTACTATTAAAAAGCCGGAATGTCATCCCCAAACGTCTACTTGAACAGGGATATACATTTGCATATGATGACTTAGAAATGACTTTAAAAGAATTAGTTTCATGACCATAATCACATTGCATACAGAAATTCAAAGCACTGTAGAAAAAGCTTTTCAACTTTCTTTAGATATCGATTTTCATAAGAAAACAGCCTCCCAAACAAATGAGGAGGCCATTGCTGGAGTAACGTCAGGGATGATTAAATACAATGAAACCGTTACTTGGAGAGGCAAACACTTTGGTGTGTATTTGACTCACACTTCACAAATAACAGCTTACGAGGCGCCTACCTATTTTGTAGACGAAATGATTGAAGGAAATTTCAAGACTTTTAGACATCAACATTTTTTTGAGCAGAAAGAAAACGTGGTCCACATGAAAGATGTGATTACGTATAGTACTCCCTATGGAATATTTGGAAAGTTATTTGACCGATTACTTCTAAAAAAACATATGACACATTTTATACAACATAGGAATCAAACCCTTAAAACAGCTTTAGAAAAAAAAGAGTAAACCTAAATTTCATAAGGTTTAAAAAAAAGGCAAGTTTTTGTGTGGTGCGGGCTTGCCTTTTTAAAAACTGACCCGTATGTGCTGTGTTGCAGTTAGCGCTTCTTCTTTCAGCAGGGGTATGCCCCATAAATGAATTGTCAATATTTCCTTTTTTACAGCAGATACCCAACAAATAATCAAAATCAAAGAACTTTACATTATTTTTACAGAATAACAAAAAGTAAGTAAACTACATTATATCATGTAAAGTTTATCAAAATTGTTAGTTTTGCTTTAACCCTCTATACGAAATAGGCTATGCCATCAAACCAAATAGACCCTACAAAATGGGTTGATCAATATTCAGACTACTTATTTAATTTCACAATTGCTCGTGTAAATGATAGAGAGATGGCTCAAGATTTAATATCTGAGACATTTCTGGCGGGTCTTAAGTCTATGAAAAACTTTAAAGGAGAGGCCAGTGAACGCACCTGGCTTATTTCTATTTTAAAACGCAAGATTATTGATCACTATCGTAAGTCTAATTCAAAAAAGGGAAAGGCAGAAGTTCATATCAACTACAAAGATGACGAGAGTGAAGGTGATTGGCTTGAAGAACGTGTAGCAGATCCTTTTGATAAAACAGCTGAAGATCAAATTCAAAATGAAGAATTAGGTGAAGCTATATACAACTGTTTATCAAAGCTTCCAGAAAAACAAGGTAGTATTTTTAGAATGAAAACAATAGATGGATTTGATACAGAAACTATTTGTAATGAATTTGATATCACTCCGTCTAATTTTTGGGTTATTATCCATAGAGCCAGAACAGCTATGGCTAGCTGCATGAAAAAAAACTGGTTCTAAACACTCAAAAAAATAAGAAGAAATTATATGAAAGTAAAATTAGAATGTCACGAAGCAAATCATATCTGTGACAAAAACCAATACAAAGAAGCTGGTTTTCTAGAAAAATTAAGACTTACATTTCACTTGGTCTATTGCAGAGCATGTAGAACATACACCGCTAACAACACAAAGCTTACAAAAGCAATGAATAGCCCTAAAGTCGATTCTGTAAGTCAGGATGAAAAAAATGCGCTTAAAGAAAGATTAGCTCGTGAATTAGGGCAATAATTCTGGTAATACATATAATAAGCCCCACCAAACAAGCGGGAGCGCTTCCACAAAAAAGGAAGCATAATATGTAGATTGTTTATCAGAAGATCTGATTAAAAATAAAGCTGATAGTACTCCTAACACACACAAAACAACTAGATTTTTATACTGAAATTCATTTTTAAAAAATTCCAAGATCGTACATAGTATAAGTAACCCTACTCCTAAGACTTTCGTATATTTTATTCCCAAACTTTTGGGAATGGTATGAATCTCATTGCGATCATAATTCAAATCTCTCATATCAAAAGGCAACGTAATGACAATAACAAACAAAAATCGTTGCACAAAAGAAATCCAAACATCCATAGCGAGCTCCTGACCAGCATTCAACACTGGAAGAAGTACTGTAACACCTGCCCAAACAAAAGCAATGGTGTACATTTTTGCGCCATAAAATGAACGTAAATTACGCTTTCGCGAAAAAACAGGCAACGCATACAACAGGGTGAAAATCCCAAAAATCACACACGTGAATAACACCTCATAAGGAAGGCGGATTGTATAAAACAGCATATAAACGAAGCAAACTAAAGAAAATAATTGTATCGCTCGCAGGGACTCTGTGAGGCTTCTATGGTGCAATTTGGCTAAACGTGAGTATTTAATAAAATTATATCCTGTAATACTTGCAAAAAAAGTAAAAAAAATAAAATCTTTTTGGCAGTAAATGTCTAACGTACTGTATGTCACAAAAACCAACGCAACCACAGCTAAACTCACGTGTACACTACTGTTGATGTAAAAATTAAAAATACGTACAATCCATTTCATTAGACAAAAATAAGACAACTGTTAATAAGCCCTTAAAATCGTTTACAACTTACGCAATCGCGAACTTTAAAAGGTATATTTTTTACAGTTTTAAGTCGTAATTTTGTTACTCAAAAATTCAATCCAATATGAATACTGATTCTTTTGCTTTACGCCATATCGGCCCTAGAAGATCTGATCTTCCAGGCATGCTTCAAAAAGTAGGTGTTGAAACTATAGACCAACTCATTTTTGAAACGATTCCTGACAATATCAGACTTGATCAACCTCTTACGTTAGATCCTGCAATGAGTGAACACGAATTTGCAGCACATATTCAAGAACTAGCCTCAAAAAACACAGTATTCAACTCCTATATTGGGTTAGGATACCACCAAGCAGTAACACCTGCCGTGATACAACGTAATATCCTAGAAAATCCAGGTTGGTATACGGCATATACCCCTTATCAAGCCGAAATTGCTCAGGGAAGATTAGAAGCATTGCTCAACTACCAGACCATGATCACAGATCTTACAGGTATGGAATTAGCAAACGCATCTTTATTAGATGAATCTACAGCCGCTGCAGAAGCCATGGCTCTTTTATTTGCTGTTCGAAGTAGAGATCAGAAAAAAGCAACCGTGGTCAAGTTCTTCGTTTCAGAAGAAATTCTTCCACAAACGCTCTCTCTACTACAAACAAGAGCGACACCTATAGGCATTGAACTTGTCGTAGGAAACCATGAAACCTTTGACTTTTCGCAGGATTTCTTTGGAGCTATCTTACAATATCCAGGCAAATCAGGACAAGTACATGACATCGCAAACTTTGTGAGCCAAGCAAATGATAACGGAATTAAAGTAGCCGTAGCTGCCGATATTTTAAGTCTCGTAAAACTAAGAGCTCCCGGAGAAATGGGAGTAGATGTTGTTGTAGGTACTACACAACGTTTTGGGATTCCATTAGGATATGGAGGACCCCACGCTGCTTATTTTGCTACCAAAGAAGCTTACAAACGTAATATCCCCGGGCGTATCATAGGAGTTACAAAAGATATGAATGGCAATCGTGCGCTACGCATGGCACTTCAGACTAGAGAACAACACATAAAACGTGATAAAGCCACATCTAATATTTGTACTGCGCAAGTATTGCTAGCCGTGATGGCAGGAATGTATGGCGTGTATCATGGACCAGAAGGCTTAACACACATTGCTGATAAAGTTCATAATACAGCGACGACACTTGCAGATGCATTAGAAAAATTAGGGCTCTACCAAGCGAACACTGCCTATTTTGACACCATCCAGATCAAAACAGATAGTCACAAAATCGCACGTATAGCTACTGAGAATAACATCAACTTTTACTATCCAGATGCAGAAACGGTTTCTATATCCATACATGAAGCCACAACAATCAGGGATCTAAAGGCAATTATTGCTGTTTTCGCAAAAGCGTTGGATAAGACAACCATTGAAGTAAAAGAACTTATCGAAGGCACCTCTATTACTGGTAGTATCGCTAGAGATACGCCCTTTTTAACACTAGATGTATTTAACAGTTACCATTCGGAAACTGAATTAATGAGATACATTAAAAAGTTAGAGCGTAAAGACCTTTCCTTAAATCATTCTATGATTTCGCTAGGATCGTGTACCATGAAGTTAAATGCCGCTTCAGAAATGCTACCCTTAAGTGACCCACAGTGGGGAAACATTCATCCATTTGCGCCTTTAGACCAAGCACAAGGATATCAAACCATGCTCAAAAAACTGGAAGAGCAACTCACAGAAATCACAGGTTTTGCAGGTACATCATTACAACCAAATTCAGGAGCTCAAGGCGAGTATGCTGGATTAATGGTGATACGTGCTTATCATGAGTCTAGAGGTGATTCTAGTCGAAATATATGCTTAATTCCATCTTCTGCACACGGGACAAACCCTGCGAGTGCTGTCATGGCAGGAATGAAAGTTGTTGTCACCAAAGCACTAGAAAATGGAAATATAGACCTTGATGATCTCCGCACCAAAGCAGAAGAACACAAAGAAAATCTAGCCGCCTTAATGGTGACCTACCCTTCTACACACGGAGTGTATGAAAGCGCCATAAAAGAAATTACATCGATCATTCATGAAAATGGAGGTCAAGTATATATGGATGGCGCCAATATGAATGCACAAGTTGCGCTTACACACCCTGGGGCTATTGGTGCAGATGTATGTCACTTAAACCTACACAAAACGTTTGCCATTCCGCATGGTGGAGGTGGTCCAGGTGTAGGTCCAATTTGCGTCGCAAGTCAGTTAGTACCTTTCTTACCTTCTAATCCTGTAATAACTACAGGAGGAGACAAAGCAATAACAGCCATATCAGCTGCTCCTTGGGGTTCTGCCTTAGCGTGTCTGATCTCTTACGCATATATCACAATGCTTGGAGAAAATGGACTTCGCAAATCAACAGAATATGCGATCTTAAATGCAAACTATATTAAAGAACGTTTAGAAGGCCATTACCAATGCCTTTACACTGGAGAACGTGGTCGTGCTGCACACGAAATGATTATAGATTGCCGTCCGTTTAAACAACACGGTATAGAAGTGACAGACATCGCAAAACGTCTCATGGATTATGGCTTTCATGCACCAACAGTATCTTTCCCTGTTGCTGGAACGATGATGATAGAACCTACAGAAAGTGAAAGTAAAGAAGAGCTTGATCGTTTTTGTGATGCCATGATTAGCATCAGAAAAGAAATAGACAATGCTGCTAATGATCCAAATAATGTGATGAAAAATGCGCCGCATACACTTGCCATGGTCACATCAGACACTTGGGATTTTCCATACACTAGAGAAAAAGCAGCCTATCCATTATCCTATGTAGCAGATAATAAATTTTGGCCTACTGTACGACGTGTAGATGACGCATACGGAGATCGTAATTTAATCTGTACCTGTGCTCCTATAGAAGAGTATATGGAAGAAGCTTAGTACCCATATGTAAAATATAATAGCAGGCACTTACATCACCTGCTATTATATTTTACATATTCTTTAAAAAAGAATTAAAATTAAAGACACAATAATGGATATTGCATTATTTTTAAATAAATAGCACTAAATTCATAAAAGTATACGCATAAATTCATCTTAAATTAAGTATTTAATTGAGTTTGATTACTTTTACCAAATACAAAATACAACCATATCATGGGTATTAAAATTACAGGAATAGGAAGTTATATCCCTAGCGCGGTCGAAAAAAATGAAGATTTTAATAACCACTTATTTCTAAATAGTGACGGGTCTTCTATAAAATATGAAAACCCTGTTATTATAGAAAAATTCAAGGCCATTACTGGTATTGAAGAACGCAGGTATGCAAAAGATCATCTTACCTCCTCAGATTTAGGCTTTTTTGCAGCAGAAAAAGCAATTACAAACGCAAACATAGATCCAGAAACCATAGACTATATTATTGTAGCTCATAATTTTGGAGATGTACAAAAAGGAAAAACACAAAGTGATCTTGTACCTAGTCTAGCATCACGTATCAAACACAGTTTGCGCATAAAAAATCCTCGCTGTGTTGCCTATGATATTTTATTTGGATGTCCAGGATGGATAGAAGGTGTGATTCAAGCGCAAGCGTTTATAAAAGCAGGAATGGCAAAACGCTGTTTAGTGATCGGTACAGAAACATTGTCTCGTGTGGTTGATGACTATGACAGGGATAGTATGATTTACAGTGATGGAGCTGGTGCAACGATCATAGAACAAGATGATAGTGAGACAGGAATTCTCGCTTTTGAAACTGCAACATATACCTATGATGAAGCCTATTTCCTGTTTTTTGGGAAATCTAATAAGCAAGATGACACTGAAGATACGAGGTACATAAAAATGCACGGTCGTAAGATTTATAATTTTGCCTTAACCCATGTTCCACAAGCCATGAAATCGTGCCTTGATAAATGTGGTGAAAAAATAGAAAATGTAAAAAAGATATTCATCCACCAAGCCAATGAAAAAATGGATGAGGCTATCTGTGAGCGTTTTTACAAGTTATGTGACTATCCAATGCCTAACAATGTAATGCCTATGAGTATTCATAAATTAGGAAATAGTTCTGTAGCTACAGTTCCGACCATATTTGATCTTGTTATTAATGGACAAATAAAAGACCAAGAAGTACATAAAGGGGATTTAATCCTTTTTGCAAGTGTGGGCGCAGGGATGAATATAAATGCTATTGCTTATAGGTATTAGACATTTTTCTGTTGCCTTTCCAAATCACATTGAGTATCTTCGAGCACCACGCAATGTGTCATTATCATGTACGAGAATACTTTTCCTAGCAAACGCTACAAACATACCATTCAATTTCTTAAAGAAGTAGTCCCAGACACCAATACGACTATTCTCGACTTGGGAGTGCGTAATCCTTTTGTAGACTTTATGGAACGTGAAGGATACACCGTAAAAAACACTTCTGGTGAAGATCTCGATCTCGATCCTACCGCTTTACAGAAACAGGAATATGAGGTCATCACTGCTTTCGAGATTTTTGAACACCTCCTTTCTCCTTTCCATGTTTTAAAAGATGCAAAAGGTGATAAAATCGTGGCAAGCATTCCGCTTAAACTTTGGTTTTCTCCCGCCTACCGTAGTAAAACGGACCCTTGGGACAGGCATTACCATGAGTTTGAAGATTGGCAATTTGATTGGATTTTTGAAAAAGCAGGTTGGGAAATAAAAAAACGCCAAAAGTTTACAAATCCTGTGAAAAAAATAGGAATTAGACCCTTGTTGCGTTTATTTACACCTCGATATTACCTTATTTACGCAGAAAAAAAATCGTAATGGAGGTATATATTGTCATCCCATGCCATAACGAGGCCTCCCTTATTTCACAGACACTAGAGTCACTAGTAGCACAAACAGTCCTGCCTAAAAAGATTGTGGTTGTCAATGACCATAGCACCGACACTTCTGAAGAGGTGATATCCGCTTTCGCGAAAGCGTACCCATTCATATCCCTGGTAAATTCCAATGCTGAAGCAGCCCACCTCCCTGGAAGTAAAGTCATACAAGCCTTCCAAAAAGGATTAGAAACACTTGATGACCAATATGATATTCTCTGTAAATTTGATGCAGACCTCATCTTCCCCCCTGACTATATAGCTACGATCATCACATATTTCAAAAAAGATCCAATCGTAGGAATGGCTGGTGGTTTTTGTCATATCAAACAAGGAAATTCTTGGGTTTTGGAAAACCTCACCAACAAAGATCATATAAGAGGCGCATTAAAAGCCTATCGAAAAGAATGTTTCACACAAATAGGCGGTCTCAAAGCTGCTATGGGTTGGGATACCGTAGATGAGCTGCAAGCGAAATTTTATGGCTGGCAAATTGTTACCGATGAACGCCTCGCTGTTAAGCACCTTAAACCAACAGGCAACACCTATACAAAAGCAGCAAAGTACAAACAAGGCAATGCTTTTTATGGGATGAGATATGGAGTAATCCTCACCGCGATAGCTTCATTAAAATTAGCACTACGCAAAAAGAAAATAAGCTTCTTTTTTGATTATATGAGCGGGTATTTTCGCGCAAAGCGACATAAACATGCGTATCTTGTTACCAAAGAAGAAGGTATCTTTATTAGAAAGTTACGATGGAAAGGGATCATTTCTAAAATAACCCCTTAAATTCTTAACAATATCCTGACACAACACCTTAGTATATATTAGTATTTTTACCATGTTATAAAGCCCATATTATGTCTACACTTAGAGCGCTACTTATAGGAATAGCTACCATATCGATGTTTTTTTCTTGTGCTACCAAGAAAATCTCTACAACACCGCAACCCCCTGCAGTCCCACAACCACCTGTTAAAACCAAAAAAAATACGCCTAAAAATATCATCATTATGATTGCTGACGGCACGGGATTAAGCCAAATATCAGCCACGCAATTTTATCACTCTGAGCCCTCTAACTATGAACGTTTTAAACACATAGGGCTTATAAAAACATCTTCGTCTAGTGACCTCATCACGGACTCAGCTGCGGGTGCAACAGCATTTTCTGCGGGGATCAAAACCTACAATGGGGCTATTGGAGTCACCAACGATACAATCGCAGCACCTACCTTATTAGAAGATTTATCTGAACGCGGTTATGCTACTGGAGTTATTGCAACCTCAACAATCACACATGCAACACCCGCAAGTTTTTATGCACACGTGAGGTATCGAAAAATGGAAGAAGAGATCGCAGCAGCCCTTACCTACTCTTCAGTTGATTTCTTTGCAGGGGGTGGACGTGAGTTTTTTGTTGACAGAGCGGATAAAAAAAATATGATCAGCGAACTCACAAAAAATGGATTTGAAATAGACACCGTGTCTTTACAAGCGAATATGCGTATTGATGCAGATAAAAAATATGGGTTTCTCCTTGCCGATGGCGGCATGCCCAAGATGATCGACGGAAGGGGCTCCTTCTTATATGATGCTACCGCATTGGGGCTTTCATATTTAAAGAAAGATAAAGATGGTTTTTTCTTGATGGTAGAAGGATCACAAATCGATTGGGGTGGTCATGCCAATGATGGAGATTATCTTATCGGAGAAATGATTGACTTTGATGTAGTATTAGGAAGTGTACTAGACTTTGCAAAAAAAGACAAGAACACGCTGGTCATCGTCACGGCAGATCATGAAACTGGCGGATTCACCCTCGCTTCTGATGACGGAAATTATAATAAAATCAAACCTTCATTTTCTACCAAAGGACATTCCGCAGCCATGGTGCCTGTTTTTGCTTACGGGCCCGGTGCTGAAAAATTTTCTGGCATCTATGAAAACACAGAGATCTATGAAAAAATCAAAGCGCTATTAGATTTATAGAACTTTCATAAAGCCGTATTAAAATAGCTTTACCCGAATTTTATTTTGTTAATTTAGCGTTCTTAAAGCAAGTACATGACATATCTACACGATATAGGGAAATACTTCTTAATGATTAAAGAAACTTTTGTCAAACCGACAAAAGGGAAAGTCTTAAGGGTGCTCATCTTTAAAGAAATTGATGATTTGATCATCGGTTCTTTAGGGATTGTTGCTTTTATCTCTTTTTTTGTAGGAGGGGTTGTTGCGATACAAACAGCACTTAACTTAACCAATCCTATTATCCCAAAAGAACTGATAGGCTTTGCGTCAAGACAATCGGTCATTCTTGAGTTTGCACCTACATTTTTATCCATTATTATGGCTGGAAAAGTAGGCTCTTTCATCACCTCCAGTATCGGAACGATGCGCGTGACAGAACAGATTGATGCTTTAGAAGTCATGGGAATTAATTCGTTAAATTACTTAGTATTCCCTAAGATTGTTGCGATGTGCTTTTATCCTTTTGTGATTGCCATTGCCATGTTTTTAGGAATTTTTGGGGCTTATATTGCTGCTGTTTATGGTGGCTTTACCACCGCCGATCAATTTGTATCGGGGCTTACAGATGATTTTAATCCTTTTCATATTACCTATGCCTTTTTAAAGACATTTATATTTTCTTTCCTGTTGGCTACCATTCCGTCTTTTCATGGTTTTTATATGAGAGGAGGCGCACTAGAAGTAGGAAAAGCAAGTACCACTTCTTTTGTTTGGACCAGTGTCGCTATTATTGTCTCTAACTATTTTATCACTCAAATGTTATTAAGCTAATGATAGAAGTACGCGATTTAAGGAAAGGGTTTGGAGATGTAGAAGTTCTTAAAGGACTCAATACTTCTTTTGAAAAAGGAAAAACCAATCTTATTATTGGGCAGAGTGGCTCTGGAAAAACAGTATTTATAAAAAGTATGTTAGGGCTTTTTACGCCTGATAGTGGTCAAATATTATACGATGGCGTTTGTTATTCTGACTTAGATTTTGAAGAACAACGCACCATACGTGAAAAAATAGGAATGGTATTTCAAGGCAGCGCACTTTTTGATTCTATGACTGTCGAGGAAAATATTATGTTTCCCTTACAGATGTTTACAAAAATGAAAAAGGCAGAAATGCTTGAACGTGCAAACACCGTCATAGACCGTGTTAATCTTGTCAATGCAAATCATAAATTACCTTCGGAAATATCTGGAGGAATGCAAAAACGGGTTGCGATTGCCAGGGCGATTGTAAATAACCCTAAGTATCTTTTTTGTGACGAACCTAACTCTGGATTAGACCCGCACACCGCTACCGTTATTGACAACTTAATACAAGAGATCACCATAGAATACGACATCACCACCATTATTAATACCCATGACATGAACTCTGTAATGGAAATTGGTGAGAAAATCATCTTTCTAAAAGAAGGCCACCTAGCTTGGGAAGGCGATAAAACACAAATATTTAAAACGGATAATGAAGAAGTAACCAACTTTGTGTACTCTTCAAACCTGTTTAAAATGGTCCGAAAAGCTCAGAACCTCAAATAATAAAGATCACAAACACCACTACTAAAAAGCATATACTAATAGAAACGAGGACTACTCATTTTTTAATACGATAGAATCTGTTTTTAGTTGCTTTTTCAACCAATCCTTCAATTGTGCTTCTTTTATACTAACCACACTATCACTTACCGTATTTTTCCACTTTACAGACGCTACGTTGACCGTGTCAACCGTTCTAAAATCATTAGAAACAAGCATTTTTGAAAATCCAAAAGATGTTAGATCTTCAAATTCAATTTTAGCATCTTTAGACACTACAGAAAAAGAAAAAGAGTTATTCTTGGCATTCATACCCTCAATTTCAGTTTTTAGATTTTCTATTTGGCTTTGCAGTCCAGCAATGATATTATCTTTTTCATCTAAATCATTGATCGCTCTATCGTACGCATCTGATATTTTATCAAAACTTCGATTTTTATTACCATTTACACGCACCTCAAAATCACCAATATTATCATAGTCTTTTACTTCATTCCTCAGGTCGGTTTCAGTGGCTTCTGCAATTTCTCCGTTAAAATATAGGGTAATTGTTTTTCCTTCTGTGTCTAAAATTCCTTTCTGAAACCAAAGATCTGTATTAGATTCTACTTCTTTTTGGATAAAGGTATTATAGTCACTTTCAAAACCACTGTTTTTTAAAACTCTTAAAAAGGTAATCGTAGGATAAATCATGACCACAATAGCGGCCAAAGATGCTAATTGTGAAATACGCTTTCTCTTTTTAGAATTTGCGTATTTAATCATTGGAAATCGCAATACCTTTAATACAATAAAGGTTGCCAGCGCAATAAAAATTGTATTAATCGTAAAAAGGTTCATCGCCCCTAGAAAGTAAGGAATATTCCCATTGGCAAGTCCGTAGCCTGCTGTACACAAAGGTGGCATTAAAGCCGTCGCAATCGCCACTCCAAAGATCACACTAGCAATCGTTCCTTTTTTGGTTCGGGCTATAATCAATGCTAATCCCCCAAAAAAGGCAATGAGCACATCTCTAATATCAGGTTGGGTTCGTCCTAACAGTTCAGAGGTTTCTTGATTTCCTAGTGGGAAAAACCGAAAAAACAAATAGGCAGTAACCAAACTTAAGACGATCATAATCGCTAAGTTGATCAATGATTTTTTTAGCGTATCAATATCATTAATCGCAATAGACATCCCCATTCCTAAAATAGGCCCCATTAATGGAGAGATAAGCATCGCTCCTATCACTACTGCGGTTGAGTTTGCATTTAATCCTATAGAAGCCACAAAAATGGAGCAAATCAAAATCCAAGCGGTGGCCCCTTTAAATGGAATATCATTTTTGATATGTTCCATGGTAGCCTCACGATCGGTATCTGCTCTAAAATCGAGAAGCTCTACCATAAATATCTTTAAGCTCTGCCAAAGGCCTTTTGCATCCTGCCGAACCGCATCCTTGCTTTGCTGCGTATCTTTTTCTATTTCGCTCATGTTGAATCCCTTATTATTTGAACTACCCTAAATTACGACCAAATTTTGATTGTACCGCATTGCGTATTTCTTTAATATCTTGTTCCTTAGATTTTGGCACAATAACGAGTACATCATCCTTTTCAACGATAATATAATCTTGAAGTCCATCGACAACGACGACTTTATTTCCTTCGGTTCGGATAATCGTACCTGATGTATTTGTGGTGATGACTCTTGCATTGATAATGGCATTTTCATCTTGATCTTTGTCCATTTTTTCATACAAAGACCCCCAAGTTCCTAAATCATTCCAATCAAAAGTAGCCGGCACTACTTTGACCTGCTTGTGCTTTTCCATGATCCCATAATCAATACTTATATTTTCCGCTTCAGGATAGTGTGTATTGATAAAATCCTGCTCGTCAGCAGTATTATACACCGGAATTCCTTTAGCGAATAATGCATACATTTCTGGTAAGTGCGCTTTAAATCCATTGAGAACCGTTTGTGCGCTCCAGATAAACATCCCCGCATTCCATAGGTATTCTCCACTGTCTACAAATTGCTTGGCGGTGGTATAATCTGGTTTTTCTGTAAAACGTTTAACCGCTTTCGCGAAAGCGGAATCAGATTGATCATAATTGATATATCCATATCCCGTATTAGGGAACGTAGGCTGAATCCCAATCGTTGTAATCACATGATCCTCTTGGGAAGCATCAAATGCGATTTGCAAATCGTGTACAAAGGCATCTTCATCTTCGATCCAAGCATCACTAGGTGCGACAATCATCACCGCATCAGGGTTTTCTTTTTCCACCTTCAGTGCCGAAAGTAAAATACAAGGCGCCGTATTACGCATCGCCGATTCTAAGACAATGTTTTTTTGTGCTATCTGAGGAATTTGCTCCTTGACCAGTGCATTATACTTACTATTAGTCAGTACAAGTATCTGATCTTCAGGAACTAGTTTTGCCAGCCGGTGAAACGTTTTTTGCAAGAGCGTTTCTCCAGTACCCAACATATCGTGAAATTGCTTAGGATATGCTTCAACGCTTACGGGCCAAAAGCGAGAGCCTACGCCCCCTGCCATTAATAATGCGTAATAATTCTTATTTTTTGTACTCATACTTCATACGTCTTAATCCAATTGTTCAATCTCAGCATTTGGCTGAAATAAATACACCTTTCCTGTGGCTACTTCTACACATTCATAGCGTTTGACACGCTTGTTTCCTTTTCTAAAAATCTTACCGTTATAAATTCTAAACCTCGATCCTGTAGGAATCTCAAAGATATAGTTTTTATCAGTGGGCGGATCATACTTTTTAAGCGCTACGGACAGGTGCGCATCAGTATCACTACTAGCTTTGGGATTTTTAAAATGCCGTGCGATGTAGGGCAATACCTCTTGAGGGAAAATATCAGGTCTAATAAACGGAAGCATCAATAACTGAAAGGTCTGCTTCCATTCTTTTCCATGTGGTTTTATGTAGCGACCATACTTCTCAAAGGCAACGAGGTGTGCGATCTCATGAATAAGCGTCATTAAAAACCGATACTTATTCAGGCTTACATTTACGGTGATTTGATGTTGCCCGTCAGGCATTCTCCGATAATCCCCGTGACGTGTAATACGTTCATTGACAATTTTCAAATACACACCATGTGTTTTGATCAACTCAAAAGCAGGGTTTGCAGCTCTTTCTGGGACGTATTTTCTAAGGGTCTCTACCATCTATATTCTTTTGTAAAATAAGAATATTCTACTTTTCAAGCAAGGATATAATACCAATTTAATTTTAAAATGCCGTATCCAAGGCGTAGTTATTTTTTATTCTAAAGACGTTATGATTTTATTGAATAGTCATAGTTACAGAATATATGAGTAAGGAATTTAGAATGAAAAAGAACAAGCTGACATTGCGACATTTTATGATTAAATTGGTATAGACCATTCCTTACTTAAAATTATTTTTTCGCCTTACGTCTCTTATACAAAGAAAAGCCTAAGAATAAACCTATAATTGTTATTGGCCAAATATGAAGAAGAAAAAGAACAACACCTTCAATCATAGAAAGACCAAAACGTAATCCATCTTTTACCTCACTAACAAAAGAAGGCTTCTCTCTTGCAGGACGTTCTTCTACTGGAAGTTTTTCATAAAAGTCTAATTGTATGGTACTAAACGTAATTTTATTGGACATGTATCGCAATTTTCCTTCAGCAGCCTCTATTTCTTCTTGAAGTATTCGTATTTTTTCTTCGGC
This sequence comes from uncultured Flavobacteriaceae bacterium, assembly GCA_964351845.1. Classification (GTDB taxonomy): domain Bacteria; phylum Bacteroidota; class Bacteroidia; order Flavobacteriales; family Flavobacteriaceae; genus Dokdonia. The sequence continues at coordinate 18,981 of CAYGQJ010000018.1, forward strand.
TTGAAGCACCTCATCTACTGTTTTTGCTTTTCCTCTCAAAATAGATTCATAGCGGTCTTTTACTTCTTTTTTGGTTTGTAATCTACTTTGTATGTCAATGTATTTTTCAGTAACATCTACAGTTGTGATATTCTTAGTTTCGATGGTTTTAGAAATCGCACTTACACTATCTAAGAGTGTATCAAAATGTGTTTGGGGGACTCTAATGGTAAATCTATTTTCTTTGCGATACGAAGTAGTATTCATACGCTCATCAGAAATATACCCGCCGTTTTGCCTTGCATAATTTCGTGCTATTCGAGTCGCCACGACAACATCCTCAACTTCTATTTTAAGCGTCGCATTCCTGATGATTTTTATATGGGATTGCATTGCTTGATTCTCAGTGCTTTCTTGCTCTTGAAAAGCAACCGATTCAAATGATGGTGTCTCTCCTGTACTTTCTACAGCAATAGACTCAAAATTAGTTTTAGGTTCATTTGTAGTACACGAAGTATATAAAAGTGATGAAACTATAAAAAGAAATAGTACCTTTAAAAATGATGTTTGTGTTTTCATGTTTTTATCATATTAATTATTGATGTCAAACATAAAAGCATCACTAAAAAAAGTATTGTAACTCGCTTGTAAATGATTTGTAAACTATTTTACAATATTGCAAACCCCTTATAAATAGAAATTTATCACTAAAGAAGAAAAAATAATATTTACTGCTTTAACACAAGAAGTCTTAGCTACTTTTAAGAGTAGACATCTTGATATTGACACCCCTATTGCCTCTTGGAAAGGACAGGATATTGTTTTATTTCAAGAAGATTTACTAGAAAAAGTAAAAGGAAGCATCAGTGAAAAGTCTTTTTACACCTACTTTAAAAATGAGCCTAAAAAACTTCCCAGAATAGATATTCTCAATTTATTATCACAATATGCTGGGTATACATCCTGGACATCATTTTCTAAAGAATATAAAACCATACAACCTAAGAAGAAGAAAATAACAGCTTCTTATATCTATGTTTTTATAGGACTAAGTGCATTGCTACTTATTATTACGAGCCTATATGCAAAAAAAGAAAACACATTTCGTTTTTGTTTTGTAGATACAGATAGAGGTGCATACATACAGAATATACCTTTAGATATTATTGTTCTAAATACAAACCAATCATCAATTTACACTAAAAGTGATAGTTTAGGTTGTTTTTCTTGGAAAACCAAAGAAGATTATATTGAGTTCATCGTACAATCCCCTTACCACAAAACAGATACGATTAAAAGATTTACAGATACCTCATCACCTGAGGATATCCGATTGCTCACAGACGACTATAATCTAATGTTACATTTTTATGCTAACAACCAAATAGATGATTGGAAAAAGAGAAAGGAGCAGCTACACCATTTAATTGCTGAAAATGCAATTTTAATTCAGATACTACCCTATGAAATAGGCTTAGAAATCTACACTAAAAAAGAATTTATAGACAAATTAACCACCCCTACGAAGAGTCTTAAAGATTTTGAGATTATAGAATCAGAGAAGCAAGATGGTAAAATTGTAAAACTTAAATTTAGAACAAACTATGAATAAGAAAATCATCTTTGTGTGTTTATGGGTATTGATAGGATGTTCTAATCATAAAGAATTTGCACCTTCAAATGAAGGTGTGGTTGCAAAAAGCAAACCCGTAGTTATAGAAGATGCGTATGCACTTTTGATTCAGGAAAAAATACAGGATCATATTGATAAGCAAAAACTAAGACAACAATATCCCGATTTTAAAACAAGTACGGATTCTACCGCTACATTATATTTAGAGGAGAAAGCGACTATAGAAACTATTCAATTATTAGATACCATTCCTTTAGAAAACGAAAAAACGGTCGATATACGTGCCATTATTATTTACGAAACCAATAAGCGTGATACCATTATTGCCACCTTAAAGCGTACCAAAATGAGTATAGAAGGAGAAGAGGTTATTTCTTCCAAAGTAATTTTAAAGAATCACAAAAAGTAACGGTTACTCTTTTACATTCATTTCTTTCACAAACGCCTCTAGCAACTGCCGACAATCAAGCGTATCCACATGAATATTCCCGAGATATGTCATTCCTAAATAGCCTGCCGTGCTTTTAAAAGGGTGCCAAAACACCTCTTCAACGACACTATTAAGACTACAACTTATCGCTCCAAATCCTTTACCTCGTAATTGTCTTCCCATCTCTTTTTCTATCGTGAGTAGATCAGAAATTCTATCAAAAAATACTTTTAAAATGCCACTCATGGTATACCAATACACAGGTGTCGCAAAAATGACATTCTGATAGTCATTGATGATACGCTTCATTAAAGGAAGAAAATCATCCTCCTTATTCGCGTGTTCATAATCATAATAACTAATCGCATAGTCATTTAAATCAACGATATCACAATGCATGATCTGCTGTAATTGCTGAACTACTTTAGCGGTATCACCGTTGGAACGAGAGCTTCCTAGAATAATGACTGTTTTTTTCAATGTAAAATCTATTTAAGGCGTACTCGCAGACACCTGTAACAACTTCCCATTATAGAATTTGTTCCCAGTCAGAGAAAAATCAGCTAAATACTTTGCCATTTCTTCGGCGGTGAGTGG
>CAYGQJ010000018.1:21719-59498 GCA_964351845.1 uncultured Flavobacteriaceae bacterium
TCCCAGTCAGAGAAAAATCAGCTAAATACTTTGCCATTTCTTCGGCGGTGAGTGGCGCTTGATACCCAGGAAAGGCTTCTTCTAGCATTTCGGTTTGCACGGCGCCTAAGGCCACAACATTAAAAGCGATATGTTGTTCTTTATATTCTTCGGCGAGGAGTTCGCTCCACGTAATCACCGCTCCTTTACTAGAACTATAGGCTGCGAGTCCTGGAAATTTCATACTTCCTTGTACACCGCCCATACTACTCACCGTCACTACATGCGCCCCTGAGGTCATATACGGAAGCACTACTCGCGTAAGCTCTGCCACGCCAAATACATTCACTTTATACACTGCCTCAAAATCATTCATGGTGGTTTCAGCGAAGGGTTTATTTAAGAGGGCACCTGCATTATTAATCAACACATCCACACCTTCCCAATCACTTTCAATAAAATCTGTTACTTTTTGAAAATGTGTCGCGTCTGTGATATCAAAAGAGAACGCTGTAATATTTTGCTTATTGAGGAGTTTACACGGCGTTTCATTTCGCGAAAGCGCAAGCACCTGATGCCCTTGATCCGCTAGTATTTGCACTAATTCATACCCTATCCCTCTACTCGTTCCTGTTACAATAATTCTTTTCATATTCGTGAAGACGGATATCTCAACCCGTTATAATGATTAATTTTGTTCGTTCATTTTAATCTCCTGCGTAGGTGTATTTGCCATACGCTCCAGCCCTGGAATGAGTTTCTGAATCACATTTTCCATAAATGGAATATCCATTTTATCAGCCTCATCTCCTACCCCGTGATAGTGATCATAATTGGTAAAATCAAACGAAGAAATGGTGTGTGCAGGAATGCCAAATTCTTGATAAAACGGATAGTTATCGCTTCGCATAAACAGGTTAAATTCTTTCGCTTTGGGCAAGAATCCTATGACGTTTTCTCCTGCATATTCATTAAATTTTGCAGGCATATTAGAAAGGTCATATCCAGAAATATACACCAAATGATCCTTGTCAATCATAGGCACACCAATCATTTCTATATTAAACATCACATACGGTGTGATCTTTTCCTTTTTAAGCTTTTTGGCTAAATGTTTTGACCCTAACAGCCCTTTTTCTTCGGCGGAATATAGTGTAAAAATAAGGGTGCGTTTGTTGGTTTTCGCTTTCGCGAAATGATCTGCAAGTGCTAAAACAGCACTTGTTCCAGCGGCATTATCATTGGCCCCGTTTGCGATAACATCATCGCCTACTGGCTTTCCATTTCCGATATGGTCATAGTGTGCTCCAATGATGATGATTTCATTTTTAAGTGCTGGATCATTCCCTTCTACAACGCCTACCAAATTAAAAGCATCCTTTTCTTTTGCCTTAAAATTATCTCTATACGTATCAAAATAAGGTGCTACTCCGGCATTTCTAAAACGGGCTTCTATAAACTGTGCCGCAATTTCTATCCCCATAGTTCCCGTATCTCTTCCTTCTAACTCATCAGATGCTAAAAACTCAATCGTTTTTTGCACAGAAGTCATTTTATCAATGTTAGGAAACACCATGGTTACCTGATCTTTTGTAGCATCAGGCAAAGGGACATCTGGCACTGTTACAGGCGGAGGCGGTGGAGGTGGTGGGACATTAGACTGATTTACGGGTTGTAATGCGGTTCCACAAGAGATGATCATCCCTCCTATAATACTATATAAAACTATTTTTTTCATAAGGCTTAAAGATAAAAAAGAACCAAACATTTATCATTGAAATCTACACTATTTAATAAATAAATTTTGCAACCTTTGTTTAAAATTTGAATCCATAAATTTAAAACAATAAATGCAGCATTTTAAATACGTTTATAGTCTACTTATCGTCTTCGTAATCATAAGTTGCTCCGATGAAAATGATAATTCATTACCTCAAATAACAAGTTCTAATTTAGAAATCAATGAAAATCCAAGTGTTGATGACGTTGTGGGAATTGTACAAGCAATAGATAATGATGGCGACCCCATTGAATTTAAACTAGTTCCTGATGATCCCACATTATTTGAATCTGATTTAGAATTCAAAATAAATAGTGCTTCTGGAGAAGTGAAAGTACGTAAGCCTGAAAATATTGATTTTGAAACTGCCGCTATACGTTACATAACAGTCTCTATGAGTGACGGACAAGGAATTACACAACAAGTCGTTCCTATTGAAATCATTGATGTAGAAGATGGCCCTCTTACGAATCAAGAAAAAGACTTTTTAGACTATTTTACATACGTAACATTTTGGGAAGACCCTAGTGTACAAACCATTAACAACATAAGAAAGAAAACTCAAAATATTCGCTTATATCTTTTTGGGAACAAAGTAGATAGTCCCTTTTTAGGTCAAATAAATCAGATTGTAAACGAACTCAATGCTTTAATAGCAAGTCAAGGAATCAATATCTCATATGTGGAGACACTTTCTCAAGCCAATCTTGCTTTTTTCTATGGCGAACCTGCCGAAATACAAGATATGTGGCCAGACATGTATGAAGATATGATGTCACCCAATTTGGGCAGAGCTTATCTTAATGGTAATCCAGATAGAATATATATTCTTCCTGATATTGCTTTAACTAGAAGGTACAACACTTCTTTACATGAGTTTTTACACATTCTAGGCTTAGGACACTCTAATGACTGCGGAGGTAGTAATATGGGCGCGACTGAAAATGGTTTTAACTGTTACTCTAACGACACAGTTCCTACTTCCTTTTACCAAAAAGATCAAGATGTTATTGACTACTTGTACTTACCTACATTTACTAATAATGATACGAGGTCTTCTGCAAGATCTAAGCTTACAAACATTCTTGAAAACGAGTAAACTATCACCGATTTATAAAGTAAAGCATCTATAAACAAAGAAATCTCGCAATTTGCGAGATTTCTTTGTTTATATAACAGTATGTATTTATCGTATTATGCCAGCATCAATACTGGGTTTTCGATATACATTTTAAGCGTCTGTAAAAATTGTGCTCCTGTAGCGCCATCTACCGTACGGTGATCACACGCCATGGTTAACTTCATGGTATTTCCTACAACAATCTGACCGTCTTTCACAACAGGCTTTTCAACAATAGCTCCAACAGATAATATCGCAGAATTCGGCTGATTGATTATCGAAGTGAAATCCGTAATCCCAAACATTCCAAGGTTAGAAATTGTGAAGGTACTTCCTTCCATCTCGGCAAGCGATAGCTTTTTATTACGTGCTTTCCCTGCGAGTTCTTTTACCTCTGCATTAATTTGTGGTAATGACTTTTCATTAGCAAAATTAACCACAGGCACAACCAATCCGTCAGGCACCGCCACAGCCACACCAATGTGTACGTGATGATTCAATTTCATTTTATCATCAAACCACTGAGAATTTACTTGTGGATGCTGTTTTAAGGCAATGGCTGTTGCTTTTACAATCATATCATTATATGATATTTTTGTATCTGGCAGTTGATTGAATTGTTTTCTAAATGCCATCGCATTCTCCATATTAAACTCCACATTTAAATAATAATGTGGGGCAGAAAATTTAGAATTTGATAGTGCTCTCGCAATGGCTTTACGCATTTGTGAGTTGGGCACTTCTTCTGAGCTTTCCTCACCTGTAGCTACAAATGGTGTTACACCTCCTGCAGTAGCTGCACTTGGTGTAAAGTTTTCTACATCTGCCTTTACAATACGTCCATTCTCTCCAGATCCTTTTACCTGAGCTAGGTTGATGCCTTTTTCTTCGGCAATTTTCTTAGCAAGCGGCGACACGAATATACGCCCTCCACTTGGTGTTGATGTTGCATTTGAAGTCGTTTTCTCAGCAGCTTTAGGCGCTTCCTTTTTGGGAGCCTCTTTCTTTGCTTCCTGCTTTGGTGCTTCTTTAGGCGCTTCCGCTGGTGCCTTTTTGGCAGCAGTAGCTCCTGATGCATAATTAGCAACCACTCCAGAAACGTCAGTTCCTTTGGGGCCTATAACAGCAAGAAGCGAATCTACTTTGGCAGTAGCTCCTTCTTCTAATCCTATGTATAATAATGTGCCTTCGTTAAAAGACTCAAACTCCATCGTTGCTTTATCCGTCTCGATTTCTGCAAGTATATCTCCTTCTTCTACGGCATCTCCTACCCCCTTTAACCAAGTAGCCACCGTACCTTCTTCCATGGTATCAGAAAGTCGTGGCATTGTCACAACAACAACCCCCTCAGGAATAGCTGTTGCTGTTGGTGCTTCCGTTGCTGAAGAAGTTTCTTCTGGAACATCAGCAACTGTATCTTCTGATACCTCTGATGCTTCTTCAGTAGGAGCTTCTCCATTCAATAAACCAGAAATATCTTCTCCTTCCTCTCCAATAATAGCCAATAATTTATCGACAAGAGCTGTTTCTCCTTCTTGGATTCCTATATGAAGTAAGATTCCATCATAAAAGGATTCAAACTCCATGGTTGCCTTATCGGTTTCTATTTCGGCTAAAATATCTCCTTCAGAAACGGTATCGCCCACTTGTTTTAACCAAGTGGCTACCGTGCCTTCTTCCATCGTGTCGCTAAGTCGCGGCATGTTTATTACTTGAGCCATAGCTTATAATTTATGAGGTAAAAATGGATAGTCTTCTTGGTCGTATACAACATCGTACATCACATTCTTTTCTGGATATGGGCTTTCGTCTGCAAATTTCTCACATTCAGCAACGCGTTCTTTCACACGTTTATCCATTACTTTAATATCATCTTCGGTAGCATATCCTTCCTTCAATAGAATATCTTTTACTTGCGTAATAGGATCTATTTTCTGGTACTCAGCGACCTCATCTTTTGTTCTATAATGTTGTGCATCACTCATAGAGTGTCCTCTATAGCGATATGTTTTCAATTCTAAAAATGTAGGTCCGTCACCTCGACGTGCTCTATCTATTGCTTCATCCATAGCTTCTGCAACAGCTACGGGATTCATAGCATCTACAGGGCCACATGGCATTTCATAACCAAGACCTAGTTTCCATATATCTTCATGGTTTGCAGTACGCGCTACTGAAGTACCCATGGCGTATCCATTATTCTCTACACAGAATACGACAGGCAATTTCCAGTTCATCGCCATATTAAACGTCTCATGTAAAGACCCTTGACGGGCGGCACCATCACCAAAGAAACACAACGTAACGGCTTCTCTTTTGTGGTATTTATCTCCAAAAGCCATTCCAGCACCTAGCGGGATCTGTCCTCCTACAATACCATGACCTCCATAAAATCCTTTTTCTTTTGAAAAGATATGCATAGACCCTCCAAGACCTTGAGAGGTTCCTGTTGCTTTTCCAAACAACTCTGCCATCACACGTTTAGGATCTACGCCCATACCAATAGGCTGCACGTGATTACGATAGGCAGTAATCATTTTATCTTTACTTAAATCCATTACGTGTAAGGATCCTGCGAGTATAGCCTCTTGACCATTGTAAAGGTGTAAAAACCCTCTTACTTTTTGCTGGATGTACACTTGAGCTAGCTTGTCTTCAAACTTGCGCCAAAAGAGCATTTCTTCATACCAATTGAGGTACGTTTCTTTAGTAATTTTCTTCATCTATAACGAGTATAATAATGGCTTTAATAAAAGCGAATAACAAAAATAAGCTATTAGATAGATACCGCAAAAAGGGTTTTGCATAAAAGTTACGAAAACGAAGTAGTAACGCTCTTAATCGCTCTTTTTTTGTTAAGATTATGGTAATACTTTGGGGATACGCTTTCGCGAAAGCGTACTCATCATACATCCCTTTTTAAAAGTACCCCCTTTTTAAACCTGGATTAAAGATATTTTGACGTAAAAAGCAACGGAAGCAAATTTTCTAAGGAATCACTTTTCCAGACTTCCCCTTGATCTCCCATAAAATAAATAGGAATCGCTTCGCCTTGTCTTATTTCATATTCTGCAATTGCTTGCCTACAAGATCCACAAGGAGGAATAGGTTGCGAAGTCGCTTTGTTTTTTGCTTTTGCACTAATCGCTATGGCCTTAAAAGTAGTATTTGGATGCTGTGCTGAGGCGTAATAAATGGCTGTTCGCTCTGCGCATAAACCAGAAGGGTACGCAGCGTTTTCTTGATTACTTCCTCGTATCACGGCTCCGTTTTCAAGCAAAATAGCAGCGCCTACATAAAACTCAGAATAAGGTGCATAAGCAGTGTCTCTAGCGAGAATAGCGTCTTGCATCAAAGAAAAAATCGCTTCTGGAAGCTCATCAATAGATGTGTAAACTTCCAGAAACGATTCGATCTTAATTTTTTTCATAGGTATAGTTCCTGTAAATACAAGAATTTACTCAATTAATACTCATCGTACTCATCTCCAAAGTGGAAGGTAAGTCCGAAGCGCAATGTATTTTCTAATGGGCTACGTACAGAACCTGTAGAGAATAGGTAGGAAAGGTCAATGTCAATGGCATTGAACTCAAAACCTGCTCCTAGGGTTGCAAACTTACGCGCTCCTTTCAAATCACTTTCATTAAAATATCCTGCACGAAGTGAGAATGCATCATCATATACATACTCAGCTCCTAAAGACCAGGTAAATTCTTTTAATTCCTCACTAAATCCATCAGGTGCATCTCCAAAAGAAGAAAATATCCCAGAGATGAAACTTTCATTATTGAAATCATCATCTCTATTAATAACCCCATCTCCATTAGAATCACTTGGCGTAGGAACTAGTAATTTATTAACTTCTAATCCTACAAATACTCTATTGTACCCGTCAAGGATAAAATCAAACCCTCCTCCTAATCTTAAATTAGTAGGAATAAAGTCATCATCATTATTAGCATCACTATACGATACTTTTGGACCGATGTTAGAGATATTAAATCCTCCTCTCCAACGACCGTCAAAGCTATTATAGGTAATTTCTTCAGATTGGTAGTATCCAGAGATATCAACACCAAAAGAGGATGCAGCACTTGCATCTGGGTCTAGTTGTTGAATTCTAAGATCACTTCGTAAATAACGTCCAGAAACCGCCATAGAGAAACGTTCGCTTAGTTTAAGTGCATACGTCGCGTCTAATGTAAATTCGTTAGGACGAATATCAAGCCCTGGATCATTAGGCCCAGTAGTGGTTGTGATGGTACCTAAACTAAAATACCTAAGACTTACTCCAAAAGCACTCTTCTCATCTATACGATTTGCGTATGCCGCTTGTAGTATCGCTATATCATTAACAAGGTTTCCTAAATAAGGGGTATAATTGACCCCTACATTATGTTTTCTATCTAAAAAGGCTAATTTGGCAGGGTTCCATTGTACTCCATACACATCTGGACTCGTCGCTACTCCTTGCTCTCCTAGTCCTGCAGCACGTGCATCTGCAGCAATGATTAAAAATGGAACTGCTGTTGTAATTGGATTAGGCTCATCTTGAGCTTGTACTGTCGCGTTAAAAGCAAAACATGCTCCTAAGCATAGCATCATCATTTTCTTCATAAAGATTTCAAATTTGAACAAATATAGACTTTTTATGTATTTATTTTTTATAGAATCACAAGCTTTTCAAACTTTTCTACTTGCTTGTTTGTTAACGTAGATTTTACCGTTATCTTATATACGTACACTCCTTTTCCTATCGCTTCTCCAAAATCATCCAATCCGTTCCACACAATATCTCTAGAAAGGAAGCCTTCATTTACAACTGTTTGATTGATGGTTTTCACTACTTTACCACTCACTGTAAATATTTGAACTTGCACATCCAGCGGCTCAAAAGGTCGGTTATGATTAAACCAAAACTCAGTATAATTCACAAAAGGATTTGGGTAATTAAGGACATTTTCTAATTGTAATTCTCCATCGCCAACAACTACAAATTGAAGTTCGGCTCTTGATGAGTTATTATATACATCCCAAGCAATAAAGGTGAGCGTATGCAACCCTTCTTCCAAATCTCTGAGTCTTCTACTCGCTGTACCTCGCGTAAAATCGTCGACTTCGGTCTCGTAAAAATCATTCATCACCAAAGGATTTGTCTCATCACCGTCTAATATTGCTATCAGATCGTGTCCTATTCCTCCAGCCGTGTTAATTCCATTTTCATCTTCTAGTTTAGCTAATATAATAGGAGAATCATCGGTGATTCCTCCATTTACAAAACTATCATCGTTCATAAATAAACGAATACGAGGCCCTAGATTATCTAAGGGTGCATCTTCATTGAGCCCTCCTATCATGATATCTCTATTCACTCCCGCTTGATCTTCCAAAACATTTGATCGTTCTGAATAAAAATTTAAACGTCCTTGCCCAATCGGAATCGCCGTATCTCTAGGCATGATAAACTCAAACTCAAATTGTCCATTGACCACAGAAGCCTGCCCTCTATACAATATCGCGCCTAACGTCTTAAAATCAAGCACTACTAAATTTCCGTCATTATCTGTTGTACCATCATTTCCTAATGTTTGACGGTCTATATCTTTATCGTAAAGCGTTACGGCGAGTGTCCCCGTATAATTAGATATAACTTGCCCTAATTCACTAGTCACAACGCCGTTGATCTTTACACGATCTAGCGCCCTTAAAGTAGGCAATTCTGACCCCACAGGAATGTCATTTACTGCCGTAAGACGAATATCTGGTGTTGGAAAAGCAAGTCGCATAGCTGGATCTCCCAAAAAGAAAATCACGCGACGCTGCCCGCTCCCATCTACTACATTATTTTTAGCTCTTCGCACATGCTCTGCAGCACTAAGGATCTCGCTATCATTAAACCCAAAGATCTCTGCTGCAATCTCATCATTAAAATTCACCCCTAAGGAAACAAAGATTTCTCTTGTGGTGGCTACCATCGCAACAGCTCCTCCATTGGGACTCCAAATAAAGCCTTCCCCTCCTGTAGGTCGTAATGGGTTATCAAATTTTGTAAACTCGCAGGTTACAGTAATCAATAAAGGTAATCGCTCATCATTAGAAAGATCATCAATTTCATTTTGCGTGACAATGGTTTCTGAAGCGAGCAACTCTTCTCCTCCGTGCCCTAAATAAGTAACCACGAGAGAGCCTACCTCAAACGCATTAGAAATTGTTTCATTTACTTGCGGGTATCGATCTCCTCCAGCAGAGGATTCTTGCTGAAAAGCATCACTGTATACCTTTATCACATTCGTAGAAGGTCTTTGACTTTCAATCTCATCACTTAAGGCATCCAGATTTACCTGTAAACCAGAATGACCAGAATTAAACTCATCGGCATCATCAGAAATCATCACTAAATTATTACGCCAACGTCCATATGATGATCTATCATCATAATTTATAATTTTATCCACAACGGTGGTCGCAAGCGAAGGTGTATCTGCTATAATGCGCCCTACCGCTATATCTAGTTTATCTTGGTTAGTGACCCGACCCTCACTGGGATCCATTAATCCATAAAAGTCGTCCGACATATACGAAGTTGCCAAACTAAAACTTTCTTCTCTTTGAAAAGTTGGGACTATATTATTATTACCAAATAATCGGTCTTTGTAATCAACAGAAGAGTCTCCAAATAAACAGACATACTTTACTCTAGTAGCCTCTGAGGAAGCATTATCATATACATACTTCACAAGATTACGAATCGCCCCTATGTCTTGGCTACCACTCCCAAACTCTTCGTAGATTTCATCCAGCGTGACTACTTTTACATTTAACCCTCTAAAAGTTCTATTATGTTGAGCCAATCGTTCTGCTTGCGGCCTCAACAAATCTCCCGTAATCATGAGGTAATCTATATCTTGAAAATCCCCATTATCATTTTGAAAAATAGTTCCTTTTATATTTTGATTGGCAACTCTGGTATTATTACTTTCTCTAAAAGGGGCAAAATAATCTGAAGGCGTGACTGCTACAAATCGGCGTAGCGTTCCCAACGGACTTTTAAAGCGTATTTCCCCCTGCCCTCCTTCGTTCAGTGTCGTGGTAATAGCTGTTTGATCTGTGACATCCCAAATTTGAGTATAATCACTAGCATTACTAAAAACATACTCTCCCAAGCCACTTAATGTCGCAGCTTCATTTTTCTTAAAATTGATTTGCTCGCCCGTCCCTTGAAGTACTCTTGGCACATCCAACGCTATATAATCTAGATACCCTAAACTAGAGGGGTTTCCTCCATTATTATAGGTGATGGTGATCGTTACTTCTGGGGTGTTTATAGCCACAGGCACCTCAAATTCCACATCATCAGCAAGCGTTATATTACCTATAGCTGTTAATATTGCAGTCCCTACAGGAGTTCCATTTACGGCAACTTCAAAAGAAGTTTGAGATTCTGAAGCTGCTGCAAACAAAATTCTCAAGTTTGCCATTTGACCAGGTGCTACATTCGGAAATGTAAATTCAAAAGTTTGTTCGTTTTCAATATTAAATTGTTCTCCAAACCACCTGCGACCTATCAATACAATATTTTCTAGGTCTTCTTCATGGAATTGATAATCATCAAATGTGGTGAATATAGTATTGGCTGCTGCAGGTGGCTGACTCATGGGTTGCACCCGAAGCCCTTCATTGCCTCCTGCTGTTATATAATAATACGATCGATCTGAATACGGGTTAACATTGGTATTCAACTCTTCGTGAAATTTTCGAGAACTTTCCCCGAAAAACAGAATATGATCATTTCCATTAAAAGTTCCATCTTCCCCTCCTACTACTTGAATAGGAATCTCTCTAAGGTCAAAAACCTCATCACCGTTATCACTATTCACCAGTGGTAATGGGGAACCCCCTAATCCATACACTTTAATACTTTGTGGGTCAATACCATCTAATGACATGCCCATGCTTTGAAGAAAATTACGTGTAATTTGATGTACTCCTGTACTTTCTACATAAAATTTATAATAATCACCCGTTGCTAATACAGAATTCGTAATAGGTATAGAAGATCTGCCATTGGACGCTTTCGCGAAAGCGTATGAAACCTCAGCACTAGTCACACGCATGTATTGTCCGTTTACAACAACAAATGGCGTTACGCGTAATATGGCATAAAATTGATCTCTAGCCTGCCCTGATTGAAGCACATAAGAAAGTTCTGATGCGACCTTATTTTTTGTAATAGAAGATAGTTGAGAAGCAGGAATCGTCTCATACACTATATTTTTGAGTTGTACACTCCCTTCTGAAATCGGCTGATTCACTTTCCATTGTGTCGTGTAAAACCACTGATCGCTACCATCTTGAGAAAGTTGCGAGGCAGTATTTAAAGGCGCCTCTGTGTCTTTTATGATGTCTTCCCAATCGATAGACAGACGTGTTTCTTGAGAAAAGCCAAGAAAGCAAATAAAAAGCATAAAAAGCGTGTAGCGTATTTTCATCATATATCGTAACGACAAATACCAATCAATAGTATCAATATTAAAGAGAATATTTGATTATTTTTTTTAATTACAATAATAAAGAATAAATACCTACGTTACTAATGGGTTGACTAAAACCACTAAAATTTAAATTTGACGAGTGCTTTTAACAAATTAACATTGTCAATTTCGTGTTAATTGTTATATTGCAATCCCAAATCTACTTAAGCAAAAACCAATGAAATTAAATTTTGCCCTAAAAATCTTTGCTGTTGCTGCCGTTTCCCTAACGGTTACTAGCTGTAGCAAATCAAACAACTACAAGGACAGTTCTCGTGGTACCGGATGGAAAATCGACGGAAAAAACGGAGGTTTCAAAGCTAATACAGACTATACTGAACAGGCCACAGGCCCTGGACTCGTGTTTGTAGAAGGTGGAACTTTTACAATGGGAAAAGTTCAAGATGATGTCATGCATGATTGGAATAACTCTCCAAATCAACAGCATGTACAATCTTTCTACATGGATGAAACTGAAGTAACCAATGTTATGTATCTAGAATATTTAGATTGGTTAAAGAAAGTATTCCCTCCAACAGATGAAAACTACCGTAACATATACACAGGTGCATTACCTGATACTCTTGTTTGGAGAAATCGTTTAGGTTTCAACGAAACAATGACCGAAAATTATCTTCGTCACCCAGCTTTTGCTAACTACCCTGTTGTAGGTGTAAGTTGGCTACAAGCTGTTGAATTCTCTGATTGGAGATCAAACCGTGTAAACGAACTCATTCTTGAAGAAAAAGGATACACAGCTCGTGGCGCACGTCATGATGTAGAAGCAGGTTCTACATTTGACACAGAGACGTATTTAAACTCACCAACCCTAGCATACGGAGGAAGTGATAGTCTTGCCAGAGGTGGAAGAGCGAGTGAATCTAGAATGAAGAGAAACGATAGTACCGATATTTTTATACAACGTAAAGACGGGGTACTTCTTCCAAAATACAGACTCCCAACCGAAGCAGAATGGGAATACGCAGCATTAGGGCTTTCTGAATTAAGAAGCTATAATGTATACAGAGGACGTAAAAAATATCCTTGGAATGGTTCTTACACAAGATCATCTTCGAGACGTACACGTGGAGATCATTTAGCAAACTTCAAACAAGCTAATGGAGATTACGGAGGAATTGCCGGATGGTCTGATGACAATGCAGACATTACTGCAGAAGTTAAAACATACGAGCCTAATGACTTTGGTATTTATGACATGGCTGGTAATGTTTCTGAATGGGTAGCTGATGTATACCGACCTATCGTAGATGATGAATTTAATGATTTTAACTACTACAGAGGTAACGTCTACACCAAAAATGCCATCGACGAAGAAGGAAAAGTAAAAGTAGTGACTATAGATTCTATTGTATATGACACACTTGCTAACGGAAAGATAGTAGCTAGAGATTTACCAGGAGAAATTCTTCAAGTGCCAATAGATGAAGATGAAACGTATTTACGTACACAATTCTCTCAAAGTGACAACCGTAATTATAGAGATGGAGACAGAAGGTCTACACGTTACTTCGAATCATTTGATGATGAAGATGAGACTGATGGAAAAGAAATGTATAATGCTCCAAAACATAATGTCTCTAAAGACAGTACAGGCCTTATACGTGAATTTGACGAATCTAATAGTAGAACGACACTTATCAATGATGAAGTGAGAGTATACAAAGGAGGATCATGGAGAGATAGAGCGTATTGGTTAGATCCAGCGCAACGTCGTTTCTTACCACAAGGAATGGCTACAGACGATATCGGATTTAGATGTGCTATGTCACGTGTAGGTTCAAAATCAAAAGCAGGAAAAAGAGCTAGATAAATTTTAGCGACGATATATCATGTAAAAAAGCCCTCTTGTAGGGCTTTTTTAATACCACATACTATGAAAACAGAACACTTACATCGTCTCTTTTTAGACAGTACAGGGGTATGTACAGACACTAGAAAATTAAAAAAAGGACAACTATACTTTGCATTAAAAGGAGCAAATTTTAACGGCAATATTTTCGCAAAAAAAGCACTAGAGCAAGGAGCATCCTTTGCCATCATAGATGAAGATCAAGGAGCTTTAGATCAAGTAATTCTAGTAGAAGATGTACTACAAACACTACAAGAGCTCGCTACCTTCCACAGGAATTTCTTGAATATTCCTATCATCGGACTTACAGGCAGTAACGGAAAAACAACTACGAAAGAGCTCATCAATGGGGTATTATCTCAAAAATACACCACGACCGCTACCGTTGGAAATCTTAATAACCATATTGGCGTACCTCTCACCTTGTTATCCATGACAAAGGATACAGAAATAGGGATTGTTGAAATGGGCGCTAACCACCAAGGAGAAATTGCAGCTTTAAGCGAAATCGCAAGGCCTAATTTTGGATACATTACTAATTTTGGAAAAGCTCACCTAGAGGGATTTGGCGGCGTAGAAGGTGTCATTAAAGGGAAAAGTGAGTTATATAAATTCATTTCCAAAACCAATGGCATTGCTTTTATCAACAAAGAGGACCCATTACAAATAAAACAATCTTCTGGGTTGCAAATCAAAACATTTGCCCCTGCAGATGCCGATTATACAATCACTTTTAAAGGAGCTACGCCGTTTGTGCAATTAGAATATGATAGGCTTACCATAAATACGCAACTTACAGGCGACTACAATGCCTTAAACATTGCAGCGGCTATTGCTATAGGGTCTTATTTTTCTGTGGATTCTCTATCTGTAAAGGAAGGAATAGAAAAGTATATTCCTGAGAACAACAGGTCTCAAATTATAGAAAAAAACAATAATACGATTATCCTAGATGCATACAATGCCAACCCCACAAGCATGGAAGCCGCGCTGAGCAACTTGAGCAAACAATCTTCCATACACAAAATAGCTTTTCTGGGAGATATGTTTGAAGTAGGTGAAACGACAAAAGAAGAGCACCAGCACATCCTTGATTATGCAAATTCACTAGGGATAGATCAAGTGTATGCCGTTGGTCCTACTTTTGGAATTTCAAAACCTGAACAAGAAACGTATGTTGTTTTTGAGACGTATGACGCTTTCGCGAAAGCGTACACAAAAGAAATCCCAGTCGACACGACCATCCTCATAAAAGGATCCAGAGGCATGGCTATGGAACGTGTTTTGGAACTTATAAAATAGTGGTGGGTCATACTGGATTCGAACCAGTGACTTCTACCCTGTCAAGGTAACACTCTAAACCAACTGAGTTAATGACCCATTTCGAGGGTAAATATAAGCAAAAAGAAAGATTTGTTATAGCTAAGAAAGCATATAATGTGTATCATTTTGTATCCGTATTGTATTTGCAGCTTGCTCTGCCGTAATATCTCTTTGCGGGTTAGCAAATAATTCATAGCCTACCATAAATTTCTTTACACTTGCAGACCTCAACAATGGAGGGTAAAAGGACATATGCATGTGCCATTCTGGATGTTCTAATCCATCCGTGGGTGCTTGATGTATCCCAGAAGAGTAAGGGAATGAAGTCTGAAAAATATTGTCATACTTGATCGTAAGTTTTTTGATAGCTTTTGCAAAACTCACCTTCTCCTCCTCTGTCAAATCCGTAATCGCTTTCACTTTCCGCCTTGGAATAATCATCGTTTCATATGGCCATGTTGCCCAATAAGGAACAAGGACTACAAAATGGTCATTTTGAAAAATAATACGTTCTTTAGCGCTAAGCTCTTGCGTCATATAATCTCCCAAAAGGGAACGCTTTATATTTTCCCAATACTGAAGCTGTCTTACTGTTTTTTTTTCTACTTCTTCAGGAATGGTACTTTGCGACCATATTTGTCCATGAGGATGTGGATTACTACACCCCATAATAGCCCCTTTATTCTCAAATATTTGCACATAATTAATCGATGGGTTTGCGCCTAATGAGAGATATTCTTCTTGCCATAATGAGATTACCTTCTTAATATCTTGAATAGCCATAAGCGGCAAGGTTAAGGAATGATTTTCAGAGAAACAGACAACTCTACATATCCCCTGCTCTCCTTTAGCAAGTAACAATCCTTCTTGATATACATCTTCAGGAGTATTTGAGAGTAAGGCCGAAAAATCATTTGTAAACGCATAAGGGGCGATGTAATTTGGATTGACAATCCCTCCAGCCCTTTCATTACCCGGACACAGATAACAGTTTTGATCATATGCGATACTCTCCGATAAATATGGAGCTTCGTTTTTACCTTGCCAAGGTCTTTTGGTTCTATGAGGAGACACAAGAATCCATTCTCCAGTTAATATATTAAATCTTCTATGTGGATACTCTTGCAAAGATGCCATATGGTTTATGAATAAATTGATGTCCCTTGACTTGGAACTGTTATAAATGACGTTAAATCTATATGAAACTTTTCTTTATATGCTACTGAAGCTTCTTCTATAAAATTCGCTACAGCATGTTTATGAATCAAATTAATCGTACACCCTCCAAAACCACCTCCCATCATTCTTGATCCAAGAATTTGATCATAAGATTCAGAGAAATCAACTAGAAAATCTAATTCAGGACAACTCACATCGTATTGATGTTGCAATCCCCTGTGAGAATCATACATCAAAGCTCCAAATTGTTTTAGTTTTTTGTTTTTTAAATATGCTACAGCTTCTAAAACTCGATTATTTTCTTGTATCACATACGCTGCTCTTCTATAGTGAGTAGTAGATAAACAATCGCTATACTCTTCAAGTTTTGATAATGTAATATCACGTAAAGACGATATGCTTGGAGTATCTTTTTTAATCTTTTTTACCACAAACTCGCATTCTTCTCTACGTGTATTATATTCACTAGATGCAAGACTATGAGACACATTTGTATTTAAAAGTAAAAGAACATAAGGATCAAAGTCTACTTCTATATACGTATGCTTATTTATAAGGCAATCCAAAAGTAAGATTGTTTTTTCTTTACTCATCATAACTGCATACTGATCCATAATACCACATTTTGTCCCAACAAATGTATGCTCAGCTTTTTGTGAGAGTTCTATCATCTGTAATGTAGATAAGTTTAAGTCAAAAAGCGTATTTAATCCATATGCGATTCCGCATTCTAACGCTGCAGAAGAGCTCATACCACTTCCTAAAGGAAGTTCGCTATCAATAACACAATCAAAAGTCCCTAACTTAGTGGTAAGTTGTTGCATTCCTGAAACAACGCCTAAAATATAGTTTTCCCAAGTAGCTTCACTCCTAGTAATATGATTAATATCAAAAAAGAAAAGCTTTTGATAGGTAGCACTGAAAATAGTACACTTAGTGGCAGATGAAGCTTTTCTAAAAGAAAGTGTAATTTTCTTGTCAATAGCTGTAGGAAGCACAAAACCATTATTATAATCGGTATGTTCACCAATTAAGTTAATCCTACCTGGCGATATAACTTTCAATTCACTTTTAAACGAATTCAAAAAAGATGTATATGATTTATTCATAATTTTAAATACTCCAACTAAAATCTATGCTACTCTAGTCTACTACAAAAGTAATAAACATGTATAACAAAATGGTCTTTAAACTTTATTAAACTTTTAACAAAGATATCTTCAAAATAAAACTATCATAGAATCGCAAGTTTATTTTGAGTTATACTTATTAAAATAATACTTTAGCAAAGTATCATATACATTTATTTATGTTTTTGTTATTCGAAAAAATATACGATTTACAACATATACCATCTATTTCTAAACACGAACAAATTGTTCATGGAATTATGAATGCTATTGATGCAGGTGTTTTAACCGTGGGAGATAAACTCCCTTCTATCAATGTAATGGTTGCCGAAATAGGCTATGCCCGCAAAACGATTGTAAAAGCATATACAGAACTAAAAGAACGAGGACTTGTAGAGTCTAAAAATTTAAAAGGATATTTTATAATTAGTCAAGAAACAAACACCACATTAAAAGTTGCTTTAATCATGTTTGCTTTTCATAGTTTTCAGGAGGACTTTTATAATACATTTAGAAAAGAGCTGGGCAAAAGGTTTCAAATTGACATATTTTTTCATCATAACAACCTTAGCCTTTTCAAAACCATTATAGATAACATAAGTAGAAAATACGGTGCGTATGTCATTGCCCCTATACAAGACCCTGAAGTCATTCCGCTTATGGAAACAATACCTCCGGATAGACTTTTAATCGTTGACCGTTATATAAAGTTATCTTCTACCTATTCTTATATCACGCAAGAATTTGAAGAAATCACCTATAATAAGCTTGTAGAGCTTGCGCCTCGTCTTCAAAAATATGATAAGATGATCTTATTCTTTAAGGCAAATACGGACTTACCAAAAGGGATTTTAAAAGCCTTCCAACGATTTATAACAGACTACAATATCAAAGGAGAAGTATTTCCCGATTATCGTTCTAAGCTACTTAAAAAAAGAACGGCATTTTTCACTATTGCTGATTCTAGTTTATGGCAAATTTTAAAAGACGCTAGAAAACTTGAATATCGTATTGGGCAAGATATTGGCATATTAACACACAATGATAATATTGTAAAGGAAATTGCTTTTGGCGGAATTTCTACCATCTCTACAGACTTCGCCTTAATGGCCAAAAAGGCTGCTGCTTACGTAAAAGAAGGGAATCCTATCCAAGAAACGGTTCCTACCTATTTAAGACAAAGAAATTCTTTGTAGAAAATAAGGTATTCCCTTACTCTCATTCTTCTTTTTTCTTACAAAAGACAATTATTATATCTATACTCAAACGAGGATATTATTGCCATATTGTCATTTTTTTTGTTTTAAATTATAAAAAACAAAAAAAAATATATTACTTTTGAAAAGTAGCATAGTGTATCATAGCATTAAATGCTGCAGCACATTCAAGCATGTCTAATCAATTTATAAAAACCTATTATATGAATCTAACAAAACTCAAACCCATTGTTACGCTTCTAATGGTCATTATTTCCAGTTGTTTATATGCACAACAGACAATAACTGGAACCGTAACAGAAGAATTAGGACCATTACCTGGTGCAAATATTCTTGTTAAGGGCACTCAAAACGGAACAACTACTGATTTTGATGGTAATTATACACTTTCAAATGTTGCTAATGACGCCATCATCGTTTTCTCTTACACAGGTTTTATAACACAAGAAGTTCCTGTAAATGGACAAACTATTATTAATTTAGTAATGCAAGTAGATGCAGCAGCGCTAGATGAAGTCATCGTTGTCGGATTTGGATCTCAATCTAAACGAGATGTTACTGGAGCTATCTCACAAATAAAAACAGAAGATATTGCGCAGGTTGTTACCGCAAATCCAACTTCGGCATTACAAGGTAAATTAGCAGGGGTACAAGTTGAAACTGCGGGTGGCGCTCCTGGAAGCCCTGCCAATGTATTTGTACGTGGCGTCAGTTCCTTGACAAATTCTGCACCACTCTATGTAGTAGATGGAGCTATAACTGATAACATCAATTACTTAAATGCAAAAGATATTGTAAACATACAAGTATTAAAAGATGCTACTTCGGCAGCAATATATGGATCTCGTGCAGCAAATGGGGTTGTTATAGTAACTACCAATAGGGGGAAAACCGCCTCAGCTACCGTTGTTAATATAGATGTAAGAAGCGGTGTAAATACTCAAGGAAGAACATTGGATTTATTAAACGGCCCTGAGTACATCGCTTTCCTTAATCAACGTCTTATTAATGATGGTCTCGAAGGCACTATTCAAAACCCTGGCATTAACACAGATTTTCAGGACCTAACGATTAATTCTGGTGTTATTCAAGATTATGGATTTAACGTTTCTGGAGGCGGAGAAAATTCAAGATATTTCTTTAGTGCAAACTATTACGATGAAGAAGGTTTATTAATAAGTGAAGATTTTAATCGTAAAAACGTCCGTTTAAATAGTGAATTCAATTTAGGGAAATTAAAGGTTCAAGAATCATTTAGTTTTTCTGAAAATCGTTTTACTCGTAATAATGCCTTCGGTAATCAAGGAGGCACTGTACCTATTATCAGAGCGAATGCCCCTGAAAATTTAGGAGGCTTTGAATCTGTAGATGGTAATGAATTTGGTGTTGGTGGTATTAATAAGTTTGCACAAGCACAACTCGTAAATGACCAAAATACAGAACGTAATTTTTTAGGGAACCTCAACTTCTCTTATGAGATTATAGAAGGTCTGACAGCAAAACTTAACATAGGTACTGAATACACTAGTATTTACAGAAACACATTTCAACCCATATTTAATCTAGGAGGCCCTAATGTAGACTCTCCTGTATTTGACCAAGTGTTTAACTTAAATGCACTTAATGACTTAACAGAAGTTCGTGGAGAACGTTATGCAACAAATGTCGAGCCTACCATAAACTATAAGAAAAATTTTGGAGAACACAATTTTGATGTACTATTAGGAGGTGCGCGTCAAGATATTACGGATAATAGTATAGCAATATATGCAGAAGGCTTACCTAGTAATAGCATTACCAATATCGCACAATTTGCAGATAATATTATTAACTCAGGTGGAGGACGTTTTGACAACAAACTCTTCTCGGTTTTTGGACGTATCAACTATAATTATAATAAAAAATATTTATTTACCGCCATTGTTCGTCGAGATAGAACATCACTATTTGCTGATGGGTTTAATACGGGAACTTTCCCATCATTTTCTGCTGGTTGGGTCATCAGTGATGAAGAGTTCTTTAATAAAGACGGAATTGTAAACAATTTAAAGTTTAGAGCTGGTTATGGAGAATTAGGGTCACAAAATGTCCCTCCATTCTCAAATCAATCTGTTGTCGGGTCTACATCACCAGTCACTGTTGGTGGTATTTCAGGACAAATACCAGGTTTTGCAATTACTTCAATTGTTGATCCTACGTTAAGTTTTGAAACTTCAAGAACTATTAATGTGGGTATAGATGCTAGATTGCTTGATAATGATTTAAGATTGAGTTTAGACTACTTCAATAGAGATAATGATGATGTAATACAAGCTGTTGCAATTCCAGATTCTAATGGATCTGTAACCCCTGTGTTTCAAAATGCTTCCTCTATCAATAATAAAGGATTTGAGTTTGAAGCACAATATCATTACGACAAAGGAGGAGATTTTACTTTTGACATCGGTTTTAATTTATCTGCTATCAGAAATGAGCTTACTAGCTCTCCAAATCCTATTGTTGGACCATCTTATAATGAAGAAGGTTTGCGAGCAAATCGTTTTGAAGTAGGACAACCTCTTGGTTTTTTCTTTGGCTTTAGGACTGATGGAATTTATAATGATCAAGCAGAGATAGACAATGACCCTTTCCTTGCTAATGATCCAGACCGAAGAGCATTACTGCAGCCCGGAGATTTCAGAAGAGTAGATATTAATGGCGATGGTCGTATCAATGATGAAGATCAAACGGATATCGGAAACCCTACGCCAGATTTCACGTATGGTATTAACTTTGCCGCAACTTATAAAAAATGGGATGTATCTGCTTTCTTCAATGGTGTTCAAGGAAACGAAATTTACAATGTCACTAAATTCTTTGGCTATTTCTTCTTAGATGACAATAAGCTTGGAATTGTAAGAGATGCATATACAGCAGAAAACACAAACACAAATCTACCAAGAGTATCTATTCAAGACCCAGCAGGAAACCAACTACCATCGGATTTCTTTGTTGAAGATGGTTCTTTTCTACGCTTAAAAACATTAGAAATAGGATATAACTTTACAGACTTTATAGGAAAAGAATGGGTTTCAAATGCACGTGCTTTTGTAAATGTTCAAAATTTATTTACAATTACTAACTATTCAGGATATGATCCAGAAGTTGGTTCTAACAATAACGGATTAGGTACTAATCGTGGCTTTTTTGGATTCAATCCTACTTTTGCCTCTGATGCTGTTTTTGATAGAGGACTAGATATTAGAGCACAACCAAGACCTCGCACCTTTACAATGGGTGTACAAATGTCATTTTAAAAAATAAAAAGAAAACGATATGAAAACAATTAAAAAACTATTCCCAATTATAGTATTGTTACTATCAGTAGTACTCTATTATGGTTGTGATAAAGAAGATTTGGATATTTCAAATCCAAACAATGTTGCGGAGCCAGAATTTTTTCAATCTGAAGGTGATTTTAGACTTGCTGTAAACGGCATGTACCATCCAGTTACCGCTGTATTATTTTGGGGACGCGTAATCCATACAGGAGCAATGTTACGCTCGGATGCCTTTAATGTTATTCCATTTCAGCAAAATACTACGATGTCTACATTAGAAGGGCAACCAGGTATTTCAAGATGGGCCGTAGATTTGTATCCACAACTTTATCAGTCTATTTCTCGTGCCAATAAGATTATTGAAGAAGATGCAGAAAATGGCATCCTCTCGGGGCAAGTTCAAAACGAAATCCTAGGACAAGCACATTTTCAACGCGCATTTTGTAATTGGTATTTATTGAATCTCTTCGGAACGGCTCCATTAGTGATGCAAACACCAAATCCGCAAAATCCAGATGAATTTTTCCCTTCTAATGCAACACCAGCCATGTTTAATGACGCAATTATAGCCGATTTAACAGAAGCGGCCAATCGATTGCCTGAAGCTTGGGGCGCTAATGATGTAGGAAGACCTACAAGAGGATCTGCATTAGCGCTAAGAGGGAAAACATATCTATATATGGAAGATTGGACTAATGCTATAGCTGATTTTACAACAGTTACCACATTAGGATATTCATTACTTCCTACTGAAAATTATGGCGACAACTTTGCCTCAGATTCGTCAGTAGAAAATAATTCTGAATCTATCTATGAACTTCAATATGTAGCACAAGACAACTTTGTATGGGGTGCCGATGCGCCTCTTACAGGAACACAATCAAACTGGCATATCGATTATTCTCCTCCACACGTAAGTTTAGATCAAGGACATGTTATCAACCCTCATATTCTCCAAGTATTTGAAGACAATGGGGATACGGTAAGAAGAAATAGAACTATTGCTTTTGATTACCCAGGATCAACTGGATATGGAGGTGCTCCTTTTACAGAAGACTTTGCGCCAAGTATTGCAACGGCAGAGTCTTTAGGGGTTCCTGCTTTATTTTCTAGAAAGTATGCTGGTTTAGATGAAGGAATGTCAAGTGATCAAATTCCTGGTTTTGGACATACCTTAGGAACTAATTGGAGAATCATACGCTACGCAGATGTTTTATTGATGCTAGCAGAAGCGCTTAACGAAACAGGAGCGACAGAGCAAGCCGTAGGGTTTGTAAATCAGGTACGTGAAAGAGCGCAAATAAGTGCATTACCTACTAACATTTCTCAGCCAGACCTCCAACAAGCAATTATCGATGAGCGTATTATGGAGCTTACTGGAGAAGGACATCGTTTCTTTGACATTGTAAGATGGGGAATCGCTGGTGAAATTCTAGGTCAGGGGTCTACGGTTGCAGGTGGAAATCACCCTAAATCTTTAGCAGGGCCCGCAGCTTTCTTTACACTTGGACAGGATGAAGTATTATGGATTCCTTTATCTGAATTACAAGCAAACCCTAATTTAAATCAAAATCAAGGATACTAAACCACGTCATAATATTAGTTTACACTATTTGAATTTAGTTTGTTTTTAATTTGTCGAGCAGGTCTTATCTTGTGGCCTGCTCGACGTTAAAAATAAACTCTTAAACGCTATACATCTTGAAAAATAGTCTATGTATTTTTCTTATCATATTACTCTTCTCTTGTGAGAAAAAAGATACAAAAACACCCTTGTTTTCGTATATCTCCCCGTCACATTCTAACATTACTTTTGAAAATACAATAACTGAAAATGAAACTATAAACGCTATCAACTTTCAATATTGTTATAATGGAGGAGGCGTAGGTATAGGTGATTTCAATAATGATGGACTCCCTGATATTGTTTTTACAGGAAATCAAGTATCCAGTGTTCTATATCTCAATAAAGGAAATATGAAATTTCAAGATGTTACTAAGACAGCAGGCATTCAAACAACGAGCTGGACAACTGGGGTTAGTATCGTAGATATTAATACCGATGGATACGATGATATTTACATAAATGTAGGGGGTGTAAATTGCAATAATGACTGCCCCAACTTACTGTTCATAAACAAAGGACTCAATACCGATGGTATCCCAATCTTTAAAGAAGAAGCAAAAGCCTATGGACTAGATAATGCAAATTACAGCCAGCAAACGCTTTTTTTTGATTATGATTTAGATCATGACTTAGATGCATATATTGTTAGTAACGGAAATACTAAATACGGCAGAAACAATCCTATTCCAAAAGATAAATTCCCAGATCATTTAAAAGATATATTACTAGAAAACAAGACACGAGAAGGAATACCTCACCCTATATTTGAAGATGTGTCTCAAGAAAAAGGGATCGCACATAAAGGTTTTGGGCTAGGCATTGCCATCACCGACTACAATAATGATTTACTTCCTGACATATACGTGAGTAATGACTTTATCACTAATGATGTATTATACTTGAATCAGGGGAGTGTTGCTGGGTACGCTTTCGCGAAAGCGGATACCGATATACTCACAACACAAACATATAATGCAATGGGCGTAGATATTGCAGATATTAATAATGATGCTTTACCTGATATTGCTGTAGTTGATATGCTTCCTAATAAGTATGAACGGCAAAAAAAGATGCTTGGCTTTAATAATTATGATAAATTTTTACTTTCTCAACGCAATGGGTATACCCCACAATATGTCCGAAATACACTACAATTACATAATGGAATAATCGAAGGTACTGTTTTACCAGCCTCTGAAGTAGGACATAGCGCTGGTATCTCACAAACAGATTGGAGTTGGGCTCCACTCATAGCCGATTATGATGGAGATGGAAATAAAGACATATATATCACAAACGGGTATGTTAAAGATATCACAGACTTAGACTTTATTAATTATTCTAGTCAAAATAATGTTTTTGGCACCTCTGAAGCACGTGAAAAAAAATTACAGAGCCTAGTCAATGATTTACCAGGAATTTACCTCCCTAATTATATGTTTAAAAATACGGGTAACGTTTCATTTGATGATGTATCAGACCAATGGATCACTCCTGAAAAATCCTTCTCTAATGGAGCAGCATATAGTGATTTAGACAACGATGGAGATGTAGATATTATCGTGAACAACATCAATGCTCCTGCTTTTATTTTAGAAAATCATTTGGAACAGCACGTTGCAAATCATGTTCGTATTCGATTACTCGGCGCTCCAAAAAACAAACATGCCATTGGAGCAAAAGTGACTATATGGCAACAAGGAGTAGCGCAAACACAGTATCAATCTGTAGTAAAAGGATATTTATCCTCAGTAGAACCCATCGTTCATTTTGGAGGTAACACATCGCCTGTAGACTCTTTAGAAGTAACATGGCCAGATGGTAGTATCTATATAAGCAGAAAGGTAGAAATAAATAAGGTTTTAGATATAAATTATAAGGATGCAAGAAAGAAAAAAACTTCTAAAATAGAGAGTCCTACTATTCTAAAAAAAAGAGATACGATCCTTTCATATGAGCACCAAGAAAACGTTGCCAATGATTATACAACACAATCTTTACTGACGACACAATTTAATGCTAAGGGGCCTGTAATCATTGCTGGTAATTTAGATGCTATTTCTGGAGATGAATTATTTATTGGAGGAAATAGTAAAACGCCAAGTCAGATTTTGAAAGAAGATGAAAAAGGATTTTATGTGGTGACGCAAACATTTACCTCAACATCAGATATTACAGCAGCCCTTTTTATAGATATAGATAATGATAATGACTTAGACCTTTATATTGGGTATGGGGGTACAGATGCACAAGATTTACAGGACCAAATATTACTTAATAATGGTCATGGGCGCTTTGTAGTGCCAAAAGAACCTAGGTTACCTAAATTGATGCTTAACACATCTAGTGTAAGCAAAATAGATTATGATCAAGATGGAGATGAAGATGTATTTATCTCTAGTGGTGTCCTAGCTGGCAGTTATCCTCTAGGAATGAAAAGTTATTTACTAGAAAATAGAAACAAGAAGTATTATATTACAGATACAATACTAAATGAAAGTGGTTTTCTAAAGGATGCAACTTGGATAGATTTCACAAAAGATGAGAACAAGGAGCTTATAACTGTTGGGCATTGGAACGATATAACTGCCTATATGGTAAAAGGAAATCAATTAGAAGAAACGTCTATACAATTCAGAAACGAAGCTGGGGAATCTATTTCAATGAGCGGATGGTGGAATAACATAGAAAGTGCAGATATTGATAATGACGGTGACATGGATTTATTAATCGGTAATCAAGGTACTAATGGTTTTATTAAACCTACACAAAAAGAAGCTGTGTGCGTTTACATTAAAGATTACGATTCCAATGGAAGTATTGACCCTATATTAGCACAATATTTTAAACAAGAACAAACGTCTGAGTTGAAACCTATTCATACCAGAGACGATATTTTCAAACAAGTAGTTTCTTTAAAAAAAAGATATAGAACGTATAGTGATTTTGCTAAAGTAGATTTTAAAACACTCTTGGATATTCAAGATCTACAGAAGGAAACCTTTAATGCAACTATCTTTGAATCTGTATACGCAGAAAACATAGGTAACAATACATTTGTTGTACATCCACTACCTCTCGTATGTCAAAACGCTCCCATCCAAGATCTTTTGGTTTATGATATCGACAAAGATGGGTATAAAGATGTCCTATTAGTAGGAAATGATTATACTGCCGAATCAAATTACGGAAGGCATGATGCCCTGATAGGGGTATATTTAAAAGGGAGTGATAATGGTTTTACTGTAGTTAAAAACCAAGAGAGTGGTTTTCTAGTGCCTAAACAATCAAATCATATTATTACCGCAATGAGTAAAGAACAAAAAACACACATTATAGCCACTCAAAACAATGGTAAAACCTGTGTATTTGAAATTAAACAAGAGATAGCCCAACTATAAATAAAAATAGGCTTACATGGAAGAAGTAATTACACATCGTTTTAATATCACTAAGAATTCAAATACGTTTGACGTTGTAATAACACCTTATACAAAAGAAGAAAATGTAGATGTCTATCTCATCAACTTTACAGCCAATGAAGCTTTTGTTCCAGAGCCTGTAACCATACAGTGGAAAATCCCTGCTATTGATGTAAAAGGAGTCTGGAAGCCAACTTCAGATTTTTCTAAACGTATTATGGATGATTGGGAATTAGATCATATGGAATCTCGTATCTCTGTCGATGCTCCTGTTTTATCAATCTATGGGCACAATGATTCAAATAGACTCACATTTGCTTGTTCTGATGCTATAAATACAACTTCTTTAAATGCATTATACAGAGAAGAAGACAATTATATCTATTGTCATATTAAACTATTTACAGAAGCACATCATGAAATTACGTCCTATCAAACAGAATTACGAATAGATCAAAACGATTATCATTTTTCTAAAGCATTAAATAGCGTAGGATCTTGGTGGGCATGTTTTGATCATTTAAAACCTACCCCTACCCCAGTACTCGCAAAAAGACCTGTGTATTCTACCTGGTATCAATTCCATCAAAATTTAGAACCTACTGTACTTTTGGAAGAATGTAAAATAGCAGCTACGTTAGGTTACGATTTAATGATATTAGATGATGGTTGGCAGACGAATGACAATACTAGAGGGTATGACTATACTGGAGACTGGGAGCCAGAACGCATTCCTAATCTTGCAGAATTTTCTAAAGCTGTACATACTACGGATATGAAGCTAGCATTGTGGTATTCGGTTCCTTTTTGTGGAAAATACAGTAAGGCCTATCAAAAATTTAAAGGAAAATTCCTTACCGAAAACCATCGATGGGCACCTGTGCTTGATCCAAGGTATCCAGAAGTGCGTGCACATCTTATTAATCTATATACAAAGGCACTCACAGAATGGAATCTTGATGGATTTAAACTTGACTTTATAGACGAGTTTAAGGCTTACCCAGATACCGTACTCACACAAGAAAATGGAAGAGATTATTCCTCTATAAATGAAGCCGTTGACAGATTACTTACAGATGTAATCACCTCATTAAAAGATATTAAAAAAGATGTTGTCATTGAGTTTAGACAAAAATACACAGGCCCTGCAATGCGTAAATATGGTAATATGTTTAGAGCTTTTGACTGCCCTGGAGATACTACTATGAATCGCGTACGGATTGCAGATATCAAAATGATTTCTGGAGAGACCGCTGTACATAGTGATATGTTTACGTATCATAAAGATGAACCTATTGAGGTAAAAGCATTACAATTGATCAACACCTTATTTGGTGTGCCTCAATTATCTATTCTACTTCAAGAAGCTTCTCCAAAAGAATTAAGCATGATCGGTTTTTATACAAACTACTGGAATCAAAACGCAATGACTTTACTAAAAGGGCTATTTACGCCCCATAAACCATTAGCTAATTATCCAATATGTGAATCTTTCTTAGGTGAACAACATATTATTGGTGTTTTTGATAATTACCTACTCCCACTTACTAGGAATTCAAAAAATATAGACATCATAAATGGTCAATTAGAAAATAGTGTGGTCATAGACAATAATGAAGACAGAGGATTTTATGATTTGACAACTTATAATTGTACAGGAGGAGTTGTATTAGAATCATCAATACAATTACAAAAAGGAATTCTAAAAATAGACGTTCCACCTTCTGGGTTAATACGATTATCAAAAACTCTATAAGAATACTTATCTTTAAAAAAAAAAGCATTTCTAGCATACATACGATGAGTAAAGAATATATTATCGCTTTTGACCAAGGCACTACGAGTACACGCGCTATTATTTTTGACAAAAAAGGAAAAATATGTGGTATCTCCCAAAAAGAACTCACACAACACTATCCAAAATCTGGATGGGTAGAACACGATCCGATGCAGATCGTAAGACATCAACAAGAAGTTTTTGAGGAGGTTATAGAAAAATCTTCCATCGCTATAGATCAAATTGCAGCCATTGGTATTACCAATCAACGAGAAACCACTGTTGTATGGGATAAAACCACAGGCAAACCTATCTATAATGCGATTGTATGGTTAGACAAGCGCACTTCTGAAATATGCGAACAATTGAAAGCACAGGGGCTTGAATCGCATGTAGCTAAAAACACAGGCCTTGTCATTGATTCTTATTTTTCAGGTACAAAAGCGCGATGGATTCTTGATCATGTAGAAGGCGCACAAGAAAAAGCAGCGAAAGGAGAACTTTTATTTGGAACCATAGACACGTGGTTAATTTGGAAATTTACCCAAGGAAAGCATCACGTTACAGATCATTCCAACGCTTCTCGTACTTTACTTTATAATATCATTACATTAGACTGGGATGAGAAAATGCTTACAGCCTTAGATATTCCTAAAGCCATGCTTCCCAAAGTACAACACTCTTCTTCAGACTTTGGATACTTCACCTATAAAGCGCATCAAATTCCAATATATGGGGTTGCTGGTGACCAACAAGCATCCTTATTTGGACAAGGAGGCTATAAATCTGGAATGGCAAAAAATACCTACGGCACAGGTTGTTTTATGCTTATGAACACAGGTAAAAAACCATCACTCTCTAAAAACGGATTACTCACGACACTTTGCGCGAGTATCACTAACGATCCTATAAAATATGCTTTAGAAGGTAGCGTATTTGTAGCAGGAGCCTCTGTACAATGGTTACGAGATAAACTCCAAGTCATCGAACATGCAAAAGACACCGAGGCCATTTGTGAAGCGACCACCACATCAGATGATTTATATGTAGTTCCCGCATTTGCAGGACTTGGTGCTCCTCATTGGGATATGAATGCAAAAGGGGCTATTTACGGTCTTACCCTAGACTCTGGCAAGAACGAAATCATCAAAGCCACCATAGACGCCCTTGCATATCAATCTAGAGATGTGCTAGAAGCTATGGTAGAAGACAGTGGTAAGCAAATGAAATCCCTTAAAGTAGATGGAGGAGCCACAGCAAACAATTACCTGATGCAATTTCAGTCTGACATTCTCAATGTAGAAGTGGACCGTCCTAAAATGCTTGAAGTAACGGCACTAGGCGCTGCTCTTCTCGCCGGAATACAAGCAGGGATTTGGACTAAAAAAGACATTCTTAAACTACGAGAAGTAGACACCTTATTTACACCTGAAATAACAGAATATGTCCGAACTAAAAAATATACGGGCTGGAAACATGCCGTAGCACGCACAATGTCTGCCAATCAGAATATGCTCTCTGTCAAAGAAGAGGGGCCTATCCGTTTTTCTATTCTAGATCGAAATACCCAATTACAAAGAGCCAAAAAAGAACGCTTTGACCTCATCATCATTGGCGGGGGTGTTACTGGAGCAGGGATTGCACTTGATGCTTCTTCTAGAGGCATGAACGTCTGTTTGATAGAAAAAAATGACTTTGCGTCTGGCACCAGTAATAAATCAACCAAACTCATTCATGGAGGATTACGATACTTAAAACAACTAGAAATAGCGCTTGTTAAAGAATCTGGCAGCGAGCGAGCTATGGTACATAAATTAGCGCCACACTTAGTAGTCCCTGAAAAAATGCTTCTTCCGTTAATAGAAGGAGGTACCTATGGCAAAATGATGACTGCTATAGGACTCAAAGTATATGACTTTCTTGCGAATGTAGAAGGAGATGATAAACGAAAAATGCTCACAGCACAAGAAACAGCAGACAAAGAACCACTACTTAACAAAGAACTACTCGTAGGCGGAGGCTATTATGCTGAGTACCGCACCGATGACGCACGACTAACCATTGAACTACTCAAAAAAGCAGCCTCTTATGGTGCCTGCGTGATTAATTATTGTGAGATGAAATCTTTTAATTATGACGAAGACGGAAAAATTAAAAGTCTTCATTGTTATAATTACAATTCCAAAAGTAGTTTTAAGCTAAAAGCCAATCATTACATCTCAGCAGCAGGTCCTTGGGTGGATTTAGTCAGAGAAAAAGATCATTCTAAAAACAATAAGCATCTACACCTTACCAAAGGAGTTCATCTCGTTTTTTCAAGAGAACGTTTTCCGTTAACACAATCTATCTATTTTGACGTACCCGATGGGCGCATGATTTTTGCCATCCCGAGAGGCAGATCTACGTATGTAGGAACGACCGACACCAATTATAATGGAAACTTAAATCGTGTTGTTGCCACCAAAGAAGACGCACAATACCTCCTAGATGCTGTCAATAATATGTTTACAGATCTAACATTAACGACAGAAGACATCGAATCAAATTGGGCAGGATTGAGACCACTCATTCACGAAGAAGGAAAAGACCCTTCTGACCTCTCAAGAAAAGATGAAATTTTTGTTTCTAAAACAGGATTAATCTCTATTGCGGGAGGAAAACTTACGGGCTATCGTAAAATGGCGCAACGTGTGATTGACACTGTCTTAAAACAAGTTCCTGAAAAGAAAAAAGAGCACCTTGTAAAATCACATACCGATCGTATTGCACTTACCTCTTCTCCTATGACGGATACAAAAGAAGTAAATGCGTATGAAAAAGAAATTGCTGCGCAACTCAAACATCTAGGAATTGAAGACCAACATCAGAGTCTATATCTCGCTACTACCTATGGAAAACAAGCCGATGATATCATACAAAAAACAGCTTATTTTTTAAATGAATCGCCTGAGGAACGTCTTATTCGAGCAGAAGTATGGTATAGTGTTCATCACGAAATGACCAATGCACTTGCCGACTTTTTTGTACGAAGAACTGGAAGACTTTATTTTGACATACATAGCGTACACAAATACAGACAACTCGTACAAGAAGACCTTGTAAAATACTTAGGCTGGGATGAAAGGCGTGTACTTGAAGAAAATAAATGGCTCGATATATTACTAAAAGATGCATCTCACTATTACGATAAAGAAATTGAAGCTTAAAAAATGAAAATAACTTTATAACAGATAATAAGTATACGCTTTTAAGGAGCATCGTGACGCAGAAGTTTATCCTGAGCACGGTTGAAGTACGAAAGCAGAATAATCATGACGCAAACGTTATAGTAAAAAGGTTCGCAATAGAACTCTTATTATTTTGTTAAAAAGTCATATTTTAGACGTTAGACTAACAAAACTTAAATACATGGGACTCATTTCATTTATTGGATTTACACTATTAGTAGCAGGATTTGCTTGGTGGAAAACGAGAGAAACGGACGAAAAATCTGCAGATGGCTATTACTTAGGAGGCAGAAGCCTTGGAGCCTTGACTATTGCAGGATCTTTACTTCTTACCAACTTATCTGCAGAGCAAATTGTAGGTTTGAATGGACAAGCATTTTCTGAAGGTATTCTTGTTATGGCATGGGAAACACTAGCAGCCATTGCGATGGTCATTACAGCGGTATGGTTCCTTCCTAAATACATGAAAGGGGGAATCACGACCATTCCCGAATTTATAGAAAAACGCTTTGACGAAAATACAAAAGCCATACTCTCCGTATTATTTTTGATAGCATTTAGTATTGTATTACTCCCTACCATACTCTATTCAGGATCTCTCGCCTTTAGTACCATGTTTGACTTACCTACAATGTTAGGTATGTCTGAAGGTGCCGTTATATGGCTATGCGTCTGGACTATTGGTTTAATTGGAATTGTATATGCCATTTTTGGAGGATTAAAAGCTGTTGCCGTTTCTGATCTTATTAATGCTATTGGACTACTCATCGGAGGGTTATTAATTCCTTATTTTGGTTTAAAACTTATTGGAGATGGCGATATGTTTACGGGTCTTAATGAATTGTGGACAGAAAACCAAGAAAAATTTGATGTGACTGGAGATGTCACCTCATCGATCCCTGTAGGCACGATCTTTACAGGAATGATGATCGCTCAGATGTATTATTGGGGAACCAACCAGTCGATATTACAACGTGTATTCGGAGCAAAAAGCTTAAAAGAAGGACAGAAAGGAATGATGCTTGCTGCTTTTGTAAAGTTTTTGATCCCAGTTATTGTGGTACTCCCAGGTATTATAGCTTGGCATGTATTTGAAGGGAATCTTAGCTCTGCAGATCAAGCCTATCCACAATTGGTAAAAGAGGTACTCCCTCCTGCTTTATTAGGGTTCTTTGCAGCGGTACTTTTTGGAGCGGTATTAAGTTCTTTTAATAGCTTATTAAATAGTAGTGCAACACTTTTTGGGTTTGATCTCTATAAAAAATTCTTCAAAAAAGACGCTTCTGAGCATCAAACCGTAAAAGCAGGTAAGTTATTTGGGCTTTTAGTAGCGGTTATCTCTATGACAATCGCGCCATTTATTGCCAATGCACCGGACGGTTTATTTGACTACATACAACAGGCGTTAGGAAGTTTAAGTGTGCCTATTCTAGCGGTTGTTATTGTTGGTATCTTAACCAAAAGAGTACCTGCCATTGGCGCAAAAGTAGTTATGATTGTCGGTGTCATTATGTATATAGCTACTATTTTCTTGAGACCTATATTAGCAGAAAAAGCAGTAATTGCAGCTCAAGAATCTGGTATTACAGATACTTATGAACTTGCTGTGATTGAAGCAACTACTTTTCCTTACCATTTTTTACACACCATGGGAATTCTATTTGTAATAAATATCATCATTATGCTTATTATAGGAATTATAAAACCAAAAACAGACATCTATATCCCTGAAACCACTGAGGTTATAGACACGACGCCTTGGAAGTATGCTTATATTGTGGGAGGACTCATTGTTGTATTAGTACTAAGTACGTATTTGATATTTTAGAGAAGGAAGTAACGTATAGAAAGTTTACTTTTGTCAGGCTTTTGCTTTCGCGAAAGCGTGTAAAGAAATAGGCATCTATAGTATATAATTTTAGAAATTTAAACAAAGTCGAAAGCGGGGGCAGATTCCCGCCTTCGCGTGAATAAAATGAAAATAGTTGTTACTGGAGGATTAGGATTTATAGGGTCTCACACCGTTGTCGAACTACAAAATAACGGACACGAAGTTGTTATTATAGACAACTGCTCAAATTCATCAAAAGAAGTATTAAAAGGAATTATAGGGATTACAGGCATCTCTCCTATTTTTGAGGAGTTTGATTTACGAGAAAAGCCCAAAGTATTAGATTTCTTTTCTAGACATCAAGATATTGCAGGAGTAATTCATTTTGCCGCCTCCAAAGCTGTAGGAGAAAGTGTCAATGAACCGTTACTTTATTATGAAAATAATATTGCCACATTAATTTATATACTCCAAGAGTTACAAAAAAAAGAACGCGCAAGTTTTATCTTTAGCTCTTCTTGTACCGTCTACGGGCAAGCAGATGAGCTACCTATTACAGAAAATGCTCCTGTAAAACCTGCTGAATCTCCGTATGGAAACACTAAACAAATTGGTGAAGAAATCATAAGAGACACCTGTAAAATCGCAGCCCAACTCAATGCGATAGCACTTCGCTATTTTAACCCTATAGGCGCACATCCATCGGCTGAACTTGGAGAACTCCCATTGGGTGTTCCTCAAAACCTAGTGCCGTTTATTACACAAACAGCTATTGGTTTAAGAAATGAGCTAGCTGTTTTTGGAGACACCTACCCAACCCCAGATGGCACAGCCATACGCGATTATATTCACGTAGTTGATCTTGCCAAAGCACATGTTGTTGCTTTAGAACGCTTGCTCAACAAAAACAACAAAGACAATTATGAAGTCTTTAATGTAGGAACCGGTGTGGGAAGTTCTGTACTAGAAGTTATCAATTCTTTTGAAAAAGTAGCCAACAAATCGCTTAACTATAAAATTGTTGGAAAACGAGAAGGTGATGTCATTGCTGCCTATGCAGATACCCATAAAGCAAATGAAGACTTGGGATGGAAAGCGCAAAGCACCCTAGATGAAGCCATGAAATCTGCCTGGATTTGGGAGCAAAAAGTACGTAACAAATAAACATTAGCATCCCTATTTTACACCCTCAGTATCGACAAACTGAATATCGGACGGCATAAATTCTTACAAATAATGTGATAGATATGTTAAATTTCAAGGTTTAACACTATTAAAGCCCAATTCACGTTCTGGTTTATCTCGCTATACATGATATTTTTTTATTTTAGCGCCTTAAAAAAACTACAGATATGTTAAGAATCCTAATCATTGCACTACTTGTTTGTCCTTTTATATCCTTTGGACAAAGTGAAGATGTAACCCCAAACAACAACGTACTTATCGGACTTGAAAACCTAGGCAAGAATAGAGCCTCTTTTGGATTTCCTTCCTTTATTAAGAAAACAAAAAATCCTATTGAAGGCACTGTATATATTTATGACGAATGGTCAAATACAGCAACAGTCTCTTCTGAAGAAACAAAGTTGCGATTAAATAACATGAATTTTAATGCACTACGTAATGCATTTCAATCTAAAATAGGCAAAGACTCTATATTTACTTTTAACTTTAGAAATATAAAAGATGTGGTTGTAAACAACACTTCTTTTAAAAACATTTTCTCTCCAATCCACGAAAAAAACAGAGTTTTTGAGGTCCTGGAAGAAAACAAAGATTTTTCTATTTACAAAGACTATCGTATTGAGATTAAAGTAGGAAGTCCTAATCCTCAAGCCGGATCTCAAAATGACAAATACCTATTACGCTATGACTATTACGTAAAGCAAGGTGAAAATTTTGATAAATTTTCGCTCAAAAAATCAAAGTTACTTAAAGTGATGGGAGATAAAGCTACTGAGGTAGGAGCCTACATAAAAAGCAACAAATTAAAAGTCAAGAATCCTGAAGACTTTTCAAAAATCATGACGTATTACAAGTCACTATAATACACATAAGACACCCTTTACCTCAACCCTCTATGTTAATCTCATAGAGGGTTTTTTTTATCTTATTTATAGGAAATATCGTTAAAGTTGTTAAAAAACAAGTCTAAACTTCCCTCTAGGCATAGATGAGGTAGGATTCAAAATAAAAAAATTGTATCTTAATAGGTGGTATTTGTCATGCTGATAAATATATCTAAAAGACACCACTATGAACATTCCGTATCTATTACCAGAAAAAGTAGGGAAATTAATGTCTGTCACCTTTTTATTAATTTTTCTTTTCACCGCTACCACGACCGTATATGCACAAACCAATGATGCCTTAGTTGAAATCAATGGTCAAGTTGTAAATATTACCACAGGAGAACCTATTATAGCTGCATCTATTCAAGAAGTAAATGGCAATGCAAGCACGATCAGTAATACCGAAGGCTCCTTCCTCTTAAAAGTAAGCAATGCAGAAACCATTTTTTTAAAAATTGATGCTCTTGGCTTTAAAACCAAAACCCTCCTTGTAAGTAGAGACAACACAAAAGACCTTCGTATAACACTACAAACCTCATCAATTGAGCTTACCGAAGTTAATATCACTACTTATAAAAATGCCCGTGAGCTTGTCAACAAGGTATTTGAGAATAAACGCACTAATTATTTAGAAGACAAAACACTGATGACCACTTTTTACAGAGAAACCATCAAAAAGAGAAATAAAAATGCATCGCTAGCAGAAGCCGTACTAAATGTATACAAACAACCTTACGGAGATTCCAAAAAAGACGTGATCAAACTTGTGAAGTCAAGAAAAAACACAGATTACTCTAAACTTGACACTATCGCCTTAAAGTTACAAGGAGGGCCATTCAGCACCCTATACATTGACTTAATGAAATACCCAGAATATGTATTCACTCCCTACACGATGGAGGGCTATGAATTTAAATTTGGGCCTACCACAGAAATCAATGGCACATCTGTCTACACCGTAAACTTCAAACAAAAAGACAATGTCCTTGACCCATTATACAATGGCCAACTATACATTAACACAAACTCATTGGCACTAGTAAAAGCAGACTTTAGCATGAATCTTTCTAACCAAAGCGAAGTCATTAAGCTTTTAGTCAAAAGAAAGCCAGATAATGTACGTATTAAAGCAAAAAACATAGATTATACGATAGATTATCGTGAAAAAGATGGAAAATGGTATTATGGATATAGTAAAGCAAACCTTTCTTTTGAAGTAAAAAAACGCCGTAGACTATTTAAGTCCATCTATTCATTAACCTGCGAAATGGCAGTGACAGACTGGGCGTTGTTTGACAACTCACAAGATTGGACATCTGCAGACAACATGAGTTCTTCCATTATCATGTCTGATGAAGCCTCTGGCTTTTCAGATCCAACATTTTGGGGCGAATATAATGTCATAGAACCTGAAAAATCTATAGAATCTGCTATTCGTAAAATACAAAGGCGTTTACGTAACGAAGAAGGAAAAACCGAAGCATCCGTCGGCAAGAAACCGTAATCTACAAAAAGAGACTAGATTCCTTTGATAGTCCATAGAGAATGGTATTTTTAGAGTCTAATCTTAATTGTCATGGCTGTACTTGAGGTATTAAAAATGGGAAATCCCCATCTAAGAGAGATTTCTCTTCCTGTGGGAAACGAACTAATGACAGCCGGTTTTCAACAAACCATTGACGACATGATCGCTACCATGCGCTTTCATGATGGCGTTGGTATTGCAGCACCTCAAGTAGGGATATTAAAACGTGTATTTACCATGGAAATGGTGGATAATCCCAGGTATCCAGACAAAAACACGTTTCCGCTATGTATTGCCATCAATCCAAAAATAGAGGTCTTGGACACCTCCCTAGTAGACAGTTGGGAAGGCTGCCTATCTATTCCTAACATCCGAGGCAAATTAAAGCGTTACAAGACCATTGTTTTAAAAGCAATAGATCGAGAGGGCAATTCTTTTCAAGAGACCTTAGAAGGCTTTGCTGCGATTATTGTCCAGCACGAACTTGACCACCTTAATGGTACTTTATTGATAGATCGCATGGATTCTATGGAGACACTTACGTTTCAGGAGGAGTACGAAAAGTATTGGTTGTAAATGTAGATTATTTTTCAGGGCGTTCCCTACATCCTGAATTAATTTCAGGATATAGGGCAGGCTATCCACTCTATCTTTTTTGGGCATAAGCGCCACCCAAAAAAGGATGCCGTTGCTATCCTTAACGCGGAGTTATTGCTTTAAATTAAACTTTAGAAACACCTTAAAATCAAATATATCTTTAGTACGATGCAAAAAATCACGTAAAGAATCCATTCGATCATCCAAAAGTACATCTTTGAGTATAATACAACCTGCTACAAACAACAAACA